>CAYMXD010000123.1:0-6695 GCA_964394095.1 uncultured Mesohalobacter sp.
ACCGTCAGGTCGAGTGTTTTTTTCGACTGATAAGAAGAAAAAAATGCACTTCGACTGCGCTCAGCAGAACTATCGAGACCTACTAGTATTTATAGCGTTACACTTCTCGATACATCCCGACAGTAACGTCGGGACACTCGAAGTGACATTAAGGTGTTGATTTAGGTACTCGTTAATATGACTAAAAGCTTTAAGGCAAAAGAACAAACATATAAATCGAGTTAGTCTTATAAAACCTAATGTTGTAAATGGTTAAAACCATTAAGACGAGATGCAATCTTTATTTTTTAACCCACGGTTTAAACCGTGGGCTAAAAATGACATGACAAAAAACTAAGCGTTTTAAGGGTTTAATTTGATTATCTATCGGTCTAAGTCAATATAGAATATTGAGGATATATTTTACAATCCCTCAACTTTTCTGCTTGCCTTATAATTCCCCAATGCCAAAACCTTTGAATAACACAAATTATGGCAGAAAGTCTTTTGAGTTTTCTTTTGAATGTAACGGAAAAATGTTTCCGGAATTTACATGTATTTTTTACTGCTATTCAGTAAAATAGACGCTATAGTAAGACCAAAAATCTTGGAAAACCCTTTCGGGTCAAAACGCATAGCCTATTGCAAAATTCAATAAAGGCTTATCAAACTGAAAATCTAAACGTTCGCCTTCAGGTAGAGCGGGATCGTGAAAAGGGGCGGCCAAATCAAACCGAATCACAAAGCCCTGAACATCGATGCGTAGACCAACCCCGGAACCTATACCTAATTCACTTAAAAAACGCGAGTTAAACTCGTCTTCACCATTAAATGTGGGATTAGGCTTAGTATTCCATATATTTCCGGCATCGGTAAACACCGCACCTTTAAAAAAGGAAAAAATAGGAAATCTATACTCTATATTAGCTTCTAAACGAATATTACCGGTTCTATCAAAAAAGTCGTTATTAGCATTAGGATTGTCACTGCCGCTATAAGTTCCGGGGCCTAAAGATCTTATCCTAAAAGCTCTCACACTGTAAGGGCCACCAGAAAAATATTGCTTTACATAGGGTACAACATCAGAATTGCCATAAGGTAAACCATAACCTGCAAACAGTCTTGTTGCCAGGGTTTGGTTTTTGTTTTTTCCAAATTTGAAGTGCAGCCTTGCATCTACATCTGCTTTGGCATATTGGGCGTACTGAAATCCAAAAATCTCTTTTGGAGCATCATCATCCGGTTCTCTCGTCAAAAGACTCAAGGAATTTCCGGCTACATCTAAAGTGGAGTTTAAATAGAATTGCCAGGTATCTCTGCTTTTCAGCATCCCGTTATAAGTGAATGAAAAATCTAAACCCATAATAAACTGCTGATCAAAACTGCGCCTTAAAAAAGGATTGTTGTCCAGGATTTCTTCAAATTCATCTGAGGTATTGGTCAGCTCAGTATAATTAACAGATAATGGATTTATCTCATAAGTAATATATCTATTCGCATTCCAGGTATAGCCAAACAAGGCCTGACCTGATACAATTGTATACAGCTGTGTCCTGTTCAAAAAATCTATACCCAGACTGGTTTTGGTTTTGGGGATAGCGTATTTAAAAAGCTCATCATCTATATTTATGGGAGAAATAAGCCTTGGAAAAGTCAGTTTGGTGGTTAAGCCGTACTCCAGGCTGTTAAGCCCGGCATTATCACCCCTGGCAAACTGCGTTTCGTAACCAAACTCGGTACTGATATCCAACACCTCACCACCATTAAACAGGTTTCTATTGGTATAGGTCAAAGACAGGTTAGGTCCAGTAAAATTATTCGATTTGGTCACTGCCTGCAACTCTGCCCGAATTGACCTTTTGTTTAGGGGGGACAGGTAAATATTGGCCTCCAGAGCTCCGGTTTTTTCGGTTGAAATGCTGTCTGCTTCGGTATACTGAATATTTACATATTTATAGATATCAATAGAAGATAAACGCCGTGCTGTATTTTTTGAGGTTTGGGGGTTGTAAAACTGCCCCTTTTCTAAGGTGATAAATTTATCCAGATATTTGGGTTTTATAAATATGGAATCCTGGACGTAATTCTTATTATTAAATTCGTAAGTCTTCTTGCTCAACGTATCCTGCAGGTCTTGCTGGGGATAGATATTAATTTTTGAGATTTTATAGGGTAAAGACGCTTTCTCGGGCATATTATCTTTAAGGCCTAAATACAAATCAAATCTCTTATTGTCATATTGATTGGTATCTGCTTCAAAAATGAAAAAATCTGAGTTGAAATTATAGTAGCCTCTATCTTTCAACTCATTGTCGATGCGTTGTCGTTCTAATTTGAAATTAGACAGGTCGAAACGGTTTTCTTCAAACAGGGGCGAGTCGTTTAGTATGGTTTTTACTTCACCGTAAAGTGGTGACGGCATAGAATCCAACTGGAATTTTTCCATGGTATAAGGTTTGGTCAAATTCAGTTGATATTTTACAAAAGCCCGATTATCTTTTTCTTGAAAAGATGAAGTTGCCGAACTATAGAAAAAGCCATTGTTTTCCAGGCGGTTTTCTAAAATCTCCTCTAATTCTATGGTATTAACATCAGACTGGTATACGGGTTCTTCGCCAATTTTTTTATAAAGCCATCGGGTGATGAAACTGTTTTTTTCTTTTTGGGTTTTGTAGTAATAGTATAATCCCGGATACATGCCCAAAACCTTTGAGTTGGGATTTGGTGTTAAGATACTTTGCAGTTCGTTTTTTAATCGGGTTTTGTTTTTTAAAGTTGAATCGGCTTTAATCTCTATTAAAGCTCCAGTATATAAACGTTCGTCTTCGGGTATAAATTTTTCTATGCTGCAGGCATTCAGCAACAGCAGAAGAGGAATTACAAAGATTGTATAGTTAAAATTGGTCTTCAATTGTCGTTAATTTTCGGTTTCGGCATTTTTCTCTTTACTTTCATCAGGCGAATTGGTTTCGGTATTTTCGCTTTCATCATCTTCAGAAGATTTGAGCATGGCCGTCCATAATTCGTCAAATTTATTAAACTCTTTGGTAAAAATCAGGGCAATACCACTCACAATAGTTTGGCCGTCAATGATATTTTCAAATCTATCTCGTCTAAACCCCTTAAGCCTGTATCGCCCGTCTTTTGTCAATTCATAAATCAGACTCACATTGCCACTTACCGGCGCTGTATCTCCGGGAGCGCGGTTGTCATCCACATCTATTTCACTTCCTACACGAACCGTAAGCCTATCGTCAAATAGCTTTTTCTGTGCGGCCACATTCAGTTGTGTTCTTTGCGTGGGCCCTTCACCTTGATAATCGGTATAGCTGTCCAGGCCAAAATCTAATTCAAAACCGGACTTGCCCAGAATCTTATCCGAAAAGGCATTAAGCTGATCTGAAATAGCATCGTTTATGTTTTGCTGAGCCAAGGTTTGTATACCTCCGGAACTACCGTCGTTGCCACTACTGGGGTAAAATCGATTAAGCACCAGTAAAGAAAACACCTGTTGACTAAGCTCTGCCTCTTGTTGATTGACTTGCTTTACTCTGCTGTAAACTTGTCCGCTTATGGCGCCCCGTTCATCTTCGGGCATATCGAGTTCAAATGAAATTTCAGGTTGCAACAATTCGCCGTCAATATTAAGGTAAACTTCAAATGGTAAGACCTGTCTGTATTTTGCTTTTACCGAGGGGTCCAAACCTGAAATCTGAGGACTCATTAAAGAATAGGCAGAAGCTTCAACATTATAAATGGCCCTCACGTCCAATTTGGCGTTAAACGGATCGCCGTTCCAGGTCACTCGACTACCGGGTGCCAAAAGGAACTTTCGTTTTACAAGATTGTAAAGGCTCAACCTGTATTGCCCTGATGTGGCTTCAAAGACTCCAGAAAGATTAATTCTTCCGTTTGTGAACATCTGAAAATTCAGGTCGGCTTTACCTTGTACCTGGAAATTATCTCCGGAGTCTTTATCCAGAATAATGGTGAAATTTGCTTTTTCACTAACCTTTAGAAATGAATTGATATCAAAGCCTGTAATCGTTCCACTTTTGGCCTGGGTTCTTGTTAAAATTTGATTTGGGTTTTTGCGATTAACAAAACTGACCACGCCATCTCGTCTTTCTATACTGGCTGTGCTTGGCGGTAACACATAGATAAAATCGGTTTCTGGACCGATGTTAAGCTTAGCATCTACATCCGGAATTTGCAAATCACCTTTAAGGGTACCATCAAGATCGACGACAGCTTTGCCATAAAACGCCGGATTATCCTCTTTTGTAGCCTCCAGAACTTTAAAGTCTTTCGCATTAAAGCTCAGATTAAACTTGGGGTTGACAAAACTTTCGGTATTCACCTCACCCGAAATAGACAACAAGTTATTATCGGCGTCTCTAATGTTGAATTCATCTAAACGTAAACCTTCATTATCTATGCTCAGGGTCTCGTCTTGAAGCATAAATGTGGTATTGAGTTGATTGATTTTAAACCCGGCTTTATCAAAATTAACCTGACCATTATACACTATACTTCCATCGCTGTTTTGAAGGTTAAAGTTTCCATTTAAGCCCCCCTGTGCCTCACTTATCTCGCCCATTGACAAGTTTTCTAAAGCTTTCATTTTTACCTCATTTAAATCTATGTCTAAATTCAATTTTGGGTTATCCTTTGATGCGGTGTAGCTTCCCCTAAGGTCAAGATCGGTGTTGCCTTCTTTAATACTGGCATCAAATTCGTAGGCATTAGCATCTACCGAACGGCCGTTGAGATTGAGTTGACCCAGATATGCTTTTAACACCTTTAGCTGGCTGATGTTCATATTTGCCACAATACCTCTATTGGAAAGCGGTTCTTCAATAATGAAATCGCCATTTAATTCGCCTTGAACCAATTGTGTTTCCGGGTTCAGGTAATTCATGATTTCGCTGAGTTTGAAATTTTCAAATTCAAAACCTAAATGCGATTTTGAAATGCCATCGATGTTATCTGAGACCTTGACCGATTGATTGTTTTTATTGAAGTAAAAATTATTGAAAACCAGCGAATCTGATTTTAGTATGACTTTGTTGTTATTGGAGACCTGCCATTTTTCCCCGTTTAGGACTAAACGGTCTCTGTCTATACTAAAACTCAGTTTGTCTTTAGCTTTAGCCAGCTTAGATTTTAAAAAATACAGCATTTCATCATCTCTGGAAGCTGTGAATTTCAGGTTTAAATGCTCATCTTCTTTAACACCCGTTACTGCGGTTCGGGGGATGTCCAGCGGGCCGGCTTTGATGTTTTTAAAGCCAAAATCAAAATTGAATTTTTCTTTATTGGTCTGCATCGCAAACTTTAAACTGTCAAGTTCGTTCCCTGCATAGTTGATGTAAGGAGCGGTGAGTTGCGTATCTAGTGTTCTGTTTTTTTCATTGTAATCCATTGAAAAATCAATGGTATCCAAATCTTTAACATTGACTAATAAAACTTCATTGAGCAAACGCGATTGGGATATTTTACCCCTAAGTTGTACTTCAACCGGTTTTGAAATTGAATCAGAAACAGGCGTCTCGCTGTATAAATAACTGTTGATATGCCGACTTAAAGATTGGCTAAACTCCTGTGGGTCGGCATTGGCTTTCAGGTTTAAATTCAGAATTTTATTTTTAAAATAGACATCTGTAGTGTCCTTAGAAACAAGGGCTGTGGCGTCTAAATCGCCAACGAGATAACTCTTGTTTTCATATACCACCACGCCGTTTGTTAAATCTGTTTCGACATTGTAAATGTCACCAATTTTACTAAAATCTACCTTTAAATCAAACCCGGTTTTAATATTTCTCTGTAAAAATCCCAGCGCATTTAAGTCAACCCCTTTTAAACCTAAATTTAGTGAAGCAATGGTTTTTGTGGAGTCTAATTCAACTGAAGTCTCCAGATTAAAATTAAGGTTGTCGTCTTTGTAGTTGGAAACCCATTCGCCTTTCCCATCTTTGATAAACCCGTTCAAATTCAGATTGTTATAAGCATAGTCATTAAAGTCGAAAGCAGAAACCACAAGCTCGACATCCGCCTCTAAAGTATTGAGATTTTGCCCAGAACCTTTAGAGGAAAAAGCCAGACTCAACTCACCCAATTGTGGATTATCCAGGAGTTCGTCCAGTCTGTATTTTTTTATCTCTAAATGACTATTGAATTCGATAGCATTGTCATTACTGAATTGACCTTCAACGGAGACTATGCCCTGAGAGGTTTCGAGGCTACTCGTAGTAGATATATTTTTGATGTCGCCATTCAATTCGCCTTTCAGTTGAAAATGATGCGGCAGACACACCCCCAATTCTGATTCATCCACGAATCTCAAAATGTCTGCGCGCTGAGTTGTGATGGTATATCGAGGCACATCAAAACGCAAAGCATCCATATTGGTAATGTTTTGGATTGAAGCTGTAGTTGAAATCTCTGTGTAATCGCCCCATTTCAATTTAAAATTAGGAATACTTAAATCGCTTAAAACACCGGAGGCTTTAAATTGCGCTTGGATTGCTTCCTCGCTAATTGTTTTCAAATACGCATTATTTGCAAGTTCAGGCTGAAATTTGAAAAAGTCTTTTACAGACAAATTTAAAGTGGAAATATCAGACCTGAAACGGGCGTCTTCAGGTTTATCTATGAATTTCTGTAGGTCACTATATTTCAGCTCGGCAAAGCCTGTAATGCGGTTTTGATTTAAA
>CAYMXD010000124.1:0-6689 GCA_964394095.1 uncultured Mesohalobacter sp.
TTGTTATTACAGACGAAGTTAATCAAGATGATGGTTGGATTTTTGAATGGGAAATAAATTTTGATGAAAATATAATACCTGTTGATAATACTTTTGAAGCTCAGATCATTAAGGGTGAATGGGTTAATTTTCCTGGCCAGGGAGATGTAGTAGAGACTGTTGCACCTTCAGGTGAACCTGATGAAAATGGTCAAATCCTTTTTTGTCAGGAATACGAAATTGTAGATAGTTTTGGTTGTACATTTATAGAAGAGATTTGTGTAGAAGTCTTTCCATCCGCTAATATTGGTAATACAGAAGACCTTTACGAGTGTGATGCAAATCCGGATACTCCAACACTTTTTGATCTTACTCAAAATGAAGCCAATATTTTTGAAAATCAAGATCCCGACGATTATATACTGTCATACCATACATCGCAAACTGATGCTAATGATAACATTAATCCAATCGCAGACCCTGAGAATTATATGGCCTCACCACTAGAAACAATCTATGTACGTTTAGAATTAATTACAGGTGGGTGTGTAGATATTGCTAGCTTTAATCTAATTGACTCCGTATTTATTGGAGAAATAGATGATTTAAACCAGTGTACAACAACCAATGCAAGTACTTTTGATCTAACACAACAAAATGCTCAAATACTAGGCCCAGATCAAACCTTAGGCACACACACTATAACTTTTCATACCGACCCAACTGAAGCTGAAATTGACATTAATCCCATCCAGACCCCGGTAAGCTATGAAATAACCACACCCTCAGAGACCATATATGTTAGAGTTGAAAACAATGCAGATGATACTTGCTTTAAAGTCAGTAGTTTTAATCTAAATTTATTTCAACAACCAGTAGTCGCGGTTGATCCTTTTGACCTTGAGCAATGTACGTTGCTAGAGCAGAGTTTTGATCTCACTCAAAATGATGAAGACGCTATGGGCATTTCAACTGCTATAAGTACAGAAATAAGTTACCATGAAAGCTTAGATGATGCTACTGATAATAACAATGCAATTACCGATCCCGAAGATTATGAAAACCTTGGAAGTCCTCAGACCATTTGGATAAGAGTAGAAAATTCAAATTTATCAGAATGTTTCGAAATTGCTAATTTTGATTTAATTGTCATAGATTCAGCTTTAATCAATATTGATGTTACGCCTTTAATAGTGTGTGATGATGATAATGATGGGTTTTTCAATAATTTTAATTTGTCTGATAAAGATGATGAAATAAGTTTTGCCAACCCCGATATTGATATTAGTTACCATTTAACTGAAACAGACGCATTAAATAATGTGGGGGCACTATCTTCGCCGTATTCTAACGTAGTAGAAAATTCACAACCCATTTTCTTTAGAACTTTAGATACAAACAATGGTTGTGTGCAGGTGAATAGTTTTGAAATACAGGTTATTGATAGTCCTTTATTAACTCCTATTACTTCACCCTTGATTGCCTGTGATGATGATAATGATGGTTCGCTCGAATTTGATTTAACTCAAGTTGAATTTGAAGCCCTTGGAAATCTTGATGCGACTAATCTTGAATTTAGCTATTATACTTCACTTTTAGACGCACAAAATGAGACAAATGCCATTGCAGAACCTTCTACTTATCAAAACATTTCTAATCCTCAAACGATTTGGATAAGAGTAAATGATGTCTCAAACATCCAGGGTTGTTTTGATATTGAGGCTTTTGACTTAGTTGTTAATGATACTCCTATTTTAAACTTTGCTGAACCTTTTGCCGTTTGTGACGATGAAACTGGAGGTAATTTAAGCGATGAGATTGCCACATTCAATTTAAATGAAATTGTTAATGATATCACACAAACCAATAACGAATTATTAGTTGAATTTTTTGAAACACCTGAAGATCTAAACAATAATAATCCTATTGATCCTATTGATAGTTATCAGAACACCAGTAATCCACAAACTATTCAAGTTAGGGCGACTAGTAGTACAACCGGCTGTGTTTCAACTTCAACATTCACATTGGTTGTAGAACCTACACCCAGTTTAGCACCAGATTTAGAGCCTCTGGAAATTTGCGATCCTGATAATGATGGCTTTGCAGAGTTTGATTTGGCCGCTATTATTCCCGATATTTTAAACAATGAGCCCGATGTGACTATCAGCTTTCATTTAACACAGGCACAGGCAGATTTGGGTTCTAACCCTATAGATACTTCAGTCCCATTTGGAACAAACAACCCCAATCAACAGACGTTATTTGTAAGAGCTGAAAACACTGGGCCAAATGGCAATGACGGCTCTGGCTGTTTTGACACCAGACCTTTAGACCTCATTGTTTATACTAGTCCTGAAATCATAGAACTTTAAGACCTCAGTCGATGCGATGATGAGACGGCTAATGGTTTTGCCAGTTTTGACTTAACCGTCAATACCCCTATGGCTCTTGGAGATCAAAATTCAGAAAATGTTGTAGTAACATACCATGAGGCACAAGATTTTGCAGAACAAGGCATTAACCCCATTGCTGTTCCTTCAAATTATACCAATCTTACTAATCCGCAGACCATTTATGTAAGGATAGAAGATCCTGAAACAGGCTGCTATGATTTATTCAATAGCGATAATGACGTAAATAATACATTTACCCTGTCTGTTGAAGCTTTACCAAATGTTAATTCACCATCAGATCTTGAAGTTTGTGATAACGATGCCGTTGAAGACCCTTTCCCTCAAACAATATTTGATTTAACAGATAAAGAACCAGAAATAGTTGGGGTAAGTATTGTACCAGATAATTTGGTGTTCACTTATTATGAATCACAAACTGACTTGGACAATGCTACTAATGAAATACAGGATCCTACGCAATACACGAACATAAGCCAACCACAAGAAATCTATGTAAAAGTCACAGATAACGCAACTGACAATCAATGTTTTGACTCAACCACATTCACAATTAATGTATTACCCTTACCAAGCCCAAGCGAAACTAATCCTGATGTATTAAGATTAGAAGCTTGCGACGATGATAACGATGGTATAGCTTCAAGTCCATTTGATCTCACAGAAAGTGGCGTGTTGATTGCAGAGTCAGAAACTGTTGCATTAAGTTACTACACTAGCGAATCTGGAGCAGAAAATGAAGATGTAGATGATTTAATACCAGACCCAACAGCTTACGCCAATGACCCAAGTCTAAATTTAATAGATGAGAATGGAATTCCAACAAACATACAAATCATATATGTAAGAGTTGATAATGATGTTGAAGGAAATTTCTGTCATGTCATAGTCCCAATTGAATTACAAGTAAACCCTGCTCCTGAACTCAACCCCAACGGAGACCCATTTGCATATACCTTATGCGAAGATGATTCCACTAACCCGGGGGCTGCAACTATTTTCTCTATAAGTGATATCACAACAAATTTATGGAGTTTCAATAATGGAAATAGTAATACCATAATACCTTTATTAAACCCAAATACTTCACCCAATCAGAATTTAGAAGACCATAACATTTCCTATCATCTGAGTGAGCAAGATGCTGAAGATGGAATTAACCCCATAACACCGGGTTATCAAGCCAGTGATGGTGAAATTTTTTACATTAGAGCAATTAATATTGAAACCAATTGTTTCAACACAAATTTTATAGGTCAGGTAAGAATTGTAATAGAGCCACGACCAGCTATTGCTAATGAAAACCCAGAAAATTTAACCACTTGTGGAAATGAAATTGGTGATCCAAATTCGGCCCTAGTAGATCTTACAGTTCAGGATGAATTTGTAAATCCTGGTGAGCCTGAAAATACAATGGTCGTATATTATGCTGGCATGATGGACTATAATAATGCACAACCAATATCAGACCCTTCCAATTTCCAAACTTCACAATCTCCACAAACTATAATCGCTGAGGTTATAAATACAGTTACACTTTGTGAGTCTTCTAGTTTTTTAAATTTTGATGTAATTGTCAATCCTCTTCCAAATTTAGATATCTCTGATTTTGACGGTTTAGCAGTATGTTTTGATGAAAATGGAAACCTGATTGAAAACAATCAGTCACCACCTGTTATAGACACAGGTTTACCTAGCAATAACTTTACTTATGTGTGGGAATTGGATGGTAATATTCTACCTGAATCTTCTCCAAGCCTAACCGCTAACACAGCAGGAGAATACACTGTTACAGTAACAAATGAAATAACGGGATGTAATGCCTCAAGTAGTGCAACGATTATAGAAAGCGCACCACCGGTTTTTGATGTTACTGTTATATCACCATCTTTTTCTGAAAATCATGTGATAGAAGTTACGGTTGTAGAAGGTAATGGAGATTTCGAATTTCAACTTGATGATGACGAATGGATAAGCCTTGCACCGGGCGAAACCTCTCTAACTTTCACCAATGTAGCTCCCGGTACTCATATAGTAAGAGGACGTGACCAAGGAGGGTGTGGAGCAATTGAAGCTATCGTGAGCCTTATAGATTACCCAAATTTCTTCACGCCAAATGAAGATGGATTTAATGACACCTGGAATATTTCGAGCTTGTCTGACATAGAAAATTCCGGTATTTATATTTTCGACAGGTATGGTAAACTGTTAAAACAAATAAATCCTTCCGGTGAAGGTTGGGATGGAACCTTCAACGGCAAACCTATGCCATCTCAAAGTTATTGGTTTAGAGTAGAATTTACAGAACCGGCAACAGGTGACAAGACCACTTTTAGATCACATTTTGTATTGAAACGTTAGGTTTTGCAAGCATAAAGGCATAAAAAAAACCAGCAATAATGCTGGTTTTTTTTATAAATCAAAGTCTCTGATTAAACAATCTTATGTCTCTTCCTATCTGTTTCCTTTAAATATATTTTTCTTAACCTGATGTGGTTTGGGGTAACCTCAACGTATTCATCCTTCTGAATATATTCTAAAGCTTCTTCTAGTGAAAATTTCTTAGCAGGAACAATTTTCGCTTTATCATCAGCTCCAGAGGAACGTACGTTGGAAAGCTTTTTGGTTTTTGTGATATTTATCGTCATATCATCTTGTCTGGAGTTTTCTCCAACAACTTGCCCTTCATAAATATCTTCGCCGGGATCGACAAAAAATTTGCCTCTGTCTTGAAGCTTATCTATAGAATAAGGTATTGCTCTGCCTTTTTCCATTGAAATTAAAGATCCATTTAATCGTTGTGGAATATCGCCTCTTAATGGCTGAAATTCCTTAAAACGATGCGCCATAATAGCTTCACCGGCAGTTGCAGTTAAGAGTTGATTCCTTAAGCCTATAATACCACGAGAAGGAATTATAAAATCAATAATCATTCTTTCACCTTTGGTGACCATACTTTGCATTTCACCTTTACGCATAGTGACCATTTCAACAGCTTTTCCTGATAAATTTTCAGGTAAATCTATGGTCAATTCTTCTGCAGGCTCGTGCGCTTTACCGTCAATAGTTTTTATAATTACCTGTGGCTGACCTATTTGAAGCTCATAACCTTCTCTTCTCATGGTCTCTATCAAGACTGATAAGTGCATTACACCTCTGCCGTAAACGATAAATTTATCGGCACTATCGGTTTCTTCTACTCTTAGCGCCAGATTTTTCTCTAATTCTTTAACCAATCTGTCTTTAATGTGTCTGGATGTCACAAATTTACCGTCTTTCCCAAAAAATGGGGAGTCGTTTATGGTAAACAACATGCTCATGGTAGGCTCATCAATTTTTATTTTTGATAAAGCCTCAGGGTTTTCAATATCTGCAACAGTGTCTCCAATTTCAAAATTTTCAAGACCAACTATAGCACATATATCTCCGGCTTGTACCTCTTCTACTTTTCTCCGGCCAATACCTTCAAAAACATAAAGTTCCTTAACCTTAGTTTTTTGAATGCTGTCATCTCGTTTTACTAGTGCGACATTCATACCGGCTTTTAGTGTGCCTCTATGCAACCTTCCTATCGCTATTCTTCCGGTATAAGAAGAAAAGTCTAGCGACGTAATAAGCAATTGTACAGTTCCTGTCTTAACTTTAGGGGGGGCAATATGCTCAACAACCATATCAAGCAAAGGTTCTATATTTTCAGTTTTTTCGTCTGGATCTTCACTCATCCAGTTATTTAAAGCCGAACCATAAACAGTTGGAAAATCTAGTTGCCACTCCTCTGCTCCTAGTTCGAACATGAGGTCAAATACTTTTTCGTGAACTTCTTCTGGGGTACAGTTAGGCTTATCAACTTTATTGATGACTACGCAAGGTTTTAAACCTAAATCTATAGCTTTTTGCAACACAAAACGTGTTTGAGGCATTGGGCCTTCAAAAGCATCTACGAGTAGTAAAACGCCGTCGGCCATGTTGAGAACACGCTCTACTTCTCCTCCAAAGTCGGCGTGACCGGGCGTATCAATGATATTGATTTTAGTATCTTTATAGGTCACTGAAACATTCTTAGACACAATTGTTATTCCTCGTTCTCTTTCAAGGTCATTGTTGTCTAGAATAAGCTCACCAGTATCTTCATTATCTCTAAATAACTTACAATGGTGCATGATTTTATCAACCAATGTAGTTTTACCATGGTCAACGTGAGCTATGATAGCAATATTTCTAAGATTCATAATCTAGTTTTAAAAAGTTGCAAAGATACTTTAATAAAACTGAATACTAGGCTTGTATTAAATTAAA
>CAYMXD010000125.1:0-6370 GCA_964394095.1 uncultured Mesohalobacter sp.
TAAGATTGCTTGCGCTTCATGAAAATGACTTGATGCCAAGAGAATTGGCCTTGACCAAAATATGGAGAGACGACAACTACTTCACCTCCAGAAGTATGGACGTTTATATTGCAAAATTGAGAAAGTATCTTAAAAAAGACGATACTGTTGAAATATTAAATATTCACGGCGAAGGCTTTAGATTGGTTGTTCACGGAAAAGACAACGATAAAGCTTAAAGTATATTAGCAAACTGAAAATAACCCATTAAATATTTTTATTTGGTGGGTATTTTTTTGTTTAAATATTTTAAAATATTCTCTAAAGCAGTATCATACTCAAACCATTTGATATCATCTTGCTTTCTATACCAAGTCAATTGCCGTTTGGCATAGCGTCTGGTGTTTTTTTTGATTTCAGCTTTGGCCTCGTCTAAACTGATTTTTCCATCGAAATACAAAAACAATTCTTTGTAGCCCACGGTCTGTAATGCATTGAGATGTTTATAGGGTTCTAAAGCTTTGGCTTCTTCAGCTAAACCTTCTTCAAACATAATGTCTACACGTTTTTCAATTCTTTCATAAATCACTGGTCTTTCAGCAATTAAGCCGATTTTCAGAGATGTAAAAGCCCTGGGTTTTTGTTGCTGCTGATTTAAAAAAAAGCTAAAAGGTTTACCGGTCCCTAAACAAATTTCCAAAGCCCTGATTAGACGATGTGGGTTTTGGATGTCGATTTTCTCGTAGTAGTCCCGATCTAATTTTTTCAGCTGAAGTTGAAGCGGTTCAAGACCTTCAGTGTTCAAAGTATCGTTCAGTTTCTCTCTAATTGACGGCTCTACTTTAGGAAAATCATCAAGCCCCTCCAAAACCGCTTTTTGGTATAAGCCACTGCCACCGGTTAAGATGAGCGTTTGATGAGTTTTAAATTTTTCTTCGATAAGCTCAAGGGCTTCTTTTTCGTACTGGCCTACGCTGTAATCCTCAAATATGGAAATGTGTTGAATAAAGTGATGTTTTACTGCGCTTAATTCATCTTTATCGGGAACAGCGGTACCAATTCGCATTTCTTTATAAAACTGCCTCGAATCGCAGGAAATGATTTCGGTGTCTAAGGCTTTGGCAATCCCAATGCTGATACTGGTTTTTCCAATAGCCGTAGGCCCTACAATACTGATAAGTGTTTTGCTTTTCATTGGTCTTTATTCAAAGAATAACCGCATTGATGACACACTTTAGCCTGATCTGTATGATTCTCTTCACCACAATTAAAACAGGATTGGGTATTGGTTTTTGAGGGTTTACTTGTGGCATATTCAGCGCCGACAATTCCGGTAGGTACTGCAATTATACCGTAACCCAAAATCATGACAAATGTGGCAATTAGCTGTCCAAGAGGCGTTACAGGATGAATATCTCCAAAGCCAACCGTAGTCAAAGTCACAATGGTCCAGTAGATACTTCTGGGAATTGAGGTAAAGCCGTGTTCAGGCCCTTCCACCAGATACATGACTGTGCCCACTATAAACGATACAATTATTACACTGTACAGAAACACTAAAATTTTAGGCAAACTTGACCTGATGGCAACAGCTAACTGATTTCCGGCACCTACAAATTTTGTAACTTTTAGAATTCGGAATACGCGTAAAAGGCGAAGCGCTCTAAGGCTAATTAACGAAGAGTTTCCCACAATGATAAGGCTCAAATAAAGAGGTAAAGTGGACAATAAATCTACAATCCCATAAAAACTGAATATATAGCGCAGTGGTTTTTTTGTACAGATTATTCTTAAAATGTATTCAATAGAAAATAAAATAGTGATAATCCATTCGCCAATTAGAAAATACTCGAAATAGGCATCATGAATAGAAGATACACTGTCCAGCATCACTAAAATTAAACTCAATATTATGACGATAATAAGAATAACATCAAACCACTTACCCGCTGGGGTGTCAGTCTCGTAGATGACTTCGTGTAGTTTTTCTCTCCAGCTCATAAATCTATGACTTTAAAGCGATGTGGATATTGCCTGAGGAAACTTTGTACAATATGCTTGGCATCCCGTTGATGTTCAATCGGCGATATGATTCGCTCTAAAATATCTTGGTTTGTGATTTGTAAATTTAAACTAAAATAGCCAAAACCATACACATCTCCGGATTTTACATAAATTAAAGACTTTTCGCTAACCTCTCGGCCTTTGCCCACCAATATAAAATTCTCTTTTTCAAAACTAAACCTTTTGATGAGCTCTTGAACTCTTTGGTTGTAATCTTCAGCCGTTTCTTTCCCCAGACAAGCGCCATGGCAAGTTTTTAACCCGTAATTAAAACAGGCTTTCTGCCCGGAACTCAGGCTGGTTTTATTTAAACAAAGTTCAAATTCTTCTACGGCATATTCAATAAAGCTTCTGGCTGATTTAAGGCTGGAAAACGTGGTCAAAAACTCTGATTTGTCATTAACCTTTCTAATTTTTAAACATAAATACCCGGCTTTATCTTGGGAAACTATGATGCCATGGGTGAATTTTGTTTTAGTTAAAGCTCGATTGTATTTCGGTTTTAGGGTTTTAATGTATTCGTTTTCCTTCAGTAAAGCCATCAATTCATTTCCGGCAATTTCAAAGCTAACTTCCTCTGTAAACTTTTGTAAAGCCTTGGATTTTGAGCTGGTATTGGTAAAATGCTGATTGACCCGTTTATAAATATTTTTGCTTTTCCCGACATAAAGCAACTCATTATTCTCATTATAGAAAAAATACACCCCGGCTTCCTTGGGTAAACCTTCAAGCAGGTTAAGCAGTTTGGTATCTACTTGTTTTTTGGGTTTGACGCGGATGTGGTTTTTTAAAATGTCCTTTTCTCGGTCTTTGTCCAAAAGCATTTTTAAAAGCGTGACTGTGGCTTTGGCATCGCCCTCAGCACGGTGTCTTTTGCTCATGGGAATACCAAGCGATTTGGTCAGTTTGCCCAAACTGTAAGAGGGTAAATCCGGCAGGAGTTTTTTAGACAATTCTACTGTACATAAAGACTGCCTCTGATAGTCAAAGCCCAAGCGGTCAAACTCGGTTTTAAGCAGTCTGTAATCAAATTTGGCATTATGGGCTACAATGATACAATCTTCGGTAATTTCGATGATGCGCTTGGCCACTTCGAAAAACTTAGGTGCATACCTGAGCATTTCCTGGTCTATCCCGGTGAGTTTAACCACAAAAGACTGAATTTTTCGTTCCGGATTGATGAGGCTGGAAAAGGTATCCACGACTTCATGCCCGTCAAACCTGAAAATGGCGATTTCCGTAATGCCTTCTTCGTTGTATTTCCCTCCGGTAGATTCTATGTCGAGTACAGCGTAAATCTGAATTTAATTTTAAGTTTAGTTAATTTAGCAGGGCAAAGCTAAAAGGAAAAATGTAAATATTGCAACGGATTATTATAAATTGAAGAAAATTAATGGCACAGTTTAACTTATAAAGTTTAAAGTTTGTTATTCAAAATCAGGGTGTAAATTAAACTCTTATTTATAATTTTAACCGCAAGGAACGCAAAGTTTTTCGCAAGGTTCGCAAGGTGTTTAACCTAAGTAAAAGTATGTTTTTCACTTAATGTTCCTTAATACCTTAATGTTTTTAAACTTATTGACTTAGGCACTTACTTAATACAAGAAATAATAATTATGAAATAATACTAATATCAAGTAAAACACAAATTATCAACGTTTTAAACTATATTTTAGGATATGGATTAGCTTTACCACAGAGTACCACAAAGGTAGGCACAAAGGCTCACAAAGAAGGAATATATTTTTATTTAATTGAATATCAACATATAAGTGTATTGTTTAAACGCCTAAGTGAATAAACTTATTGTGACTTCCTTTTTTATAACAGTTTGATTTATGTTTTGTATTTCACATACTTGATTAGTTATGTCTTTTTTGCCAAAATTATAATTCATACAGACTAATTTTAAATGACTTGAAATATGGTTAGCGTCCATTTAATGACACGTATCAAAGCGTAAATTAGTTCAAAAAATCACCAATTATCATACCTACAACGCTTTCAATATATTTCAACTTCGATACAACCTCATTAAAATATTTTCAGCCAGTATCACAATTAACAAGTCCTTTAAAATTGAACCTACCAATTATCATAATCCCTCTTCCCAAAAATCTTACTCCCAATCCTGACCATGGTGGTGTGGTGTTCTTGAGCCAACTCATAATCGCCACTCATGCCCATAGATAAGGTGGTGAAACCGTGCTGGTCTTTCAGCTCAAAGTATAATTTTTCAAGCTGGGTAAATTCACGGTGGACTTGCGCTTCATCGTCTGTAAAGGTCGCCATGCCCATCAAGCCCACAATTTTCACATGTTCATAGGACTTATAAGCTTCGCCATTCAAAATGTTCAGTAACGCCTCCTTGTCCAAACCGTATTTGGAATCTTCTTCAGCAATTTTCAATTGAAGCAGACACTGAATTTGTCGCTCTTCGTTTTTTGCTCTTTTATTTATTTCCTTTAAAAGTCTCGGGCTATCAACGGCATGTATCAAATGCACATATTTGGCCATATATTTCACCTTGTTCCGCTGAACGTGACCAATCATATGCCATCGGATGTCTTTGGGTAGGGCTTCGTATTTATCGGTCATGTCCTGAATTTTGTTTTCGCCAAAATCTCTATGCCCGGTCTCGTAAGCCTCCATGATATCTTCATTAGGCTTGGTTTTAGACACCGCCACCAGTGTAATGTCCTTGCCTAATTTATCTTTAATCGCTTTTAAATTTGATGTAATATTAGCCATCTTTCTTCTTGTTTTTTAAAATTCGTAAATGGTTACTCCACTTCTCAACTTGGGTTCAATATAGGTCGTTTTGGGTGGCATCACCAAGCCTTCATCAGCAATATTTTTGATGTCCTCAATTTTGGGAGGCAACATGCCAAAGCCTACCTGGTATTCGCCTTCATCCACCGCACTTTTGACATACGCCATATCCTTTTGGCCTTTGATGTAATTGATCCGGCTGTCGTTTTTAAGATCGGAGATGTTTAGAATGGGTTTTAAAACTGTTTTATATAAAATCTGGGCATCTAATTGATCTAACGCATCTTTAAAATTATAAATGGTTTTTCTCAGATACAAGGAGTAAAACTCACCGTCTAAATACATGCTAAAGTGATGCTTTTGATGCGGTTTATAGTAGGTCTCTCCACGATTTTCAATTTTGAAATATTCGTCAAGCCTGATCAGGAATTCATCTTTGTCCAATCCATTTAAATCTTTGACCATGCGGTTGAATTCATGAATTTCCAGTTGATGTTCAGAAATCAAAAAACTCATGAAATAGTTGTAGTCTTCCTGTCCGGTATGTTCCGGGTTTTCGGCTTTTAGTTTTTCAGACAAGAGGGCAGAGGAGGCGCAGCGGTGATGCCCGTCTGCAATATAAATGCTCTTCATTTTGGCGAAACGGTCTTCAATGGTTTTGATATCCTCGTCATCATCCAAAAGCCATAAATAATGGGTTTCTCGGGATGTGGTGGTGAATTCAAACTCGGCTCGACCCTGACTATGTTTGTTGATGATGGCGTCAATGTCATCGTTTTCAGGATAGGTCAAAAGGACAGGATCGGCGTTGAAATTGACGGTCTTCAAATATTCTGAAAACAGGTCTTCTTTTTCTGAAATGGTGTCTTCGTGTTTTTTGATTTTGCCGTTTAAATAGTCCTGACAACTGCTTTTGGCCACTATGCCTGTAAAGACTTTTTTATTTCTGTAAATGATTTTATGGATGTAAAACATGGGTTTATCATCCTTTATAAAAATACGGTCTTCTTTAAACTCTAAAAACCGATTCCGAACCAGTTTAAACCGCTGTGGACCGGAAATTTCTTTGTGGTATTTGTAGCCGGGATTGACGATCTGTAGAAAGGAAAACGGGTTGTAGTCCAATCGCGCCTCACGTTCTTTTTTTGAATAGGTTTCGTAGGGACGTGAAGATATCAGACTCACCATATCGCGGGTGGGTCGGGTGGCGCTAAAGGCTTTGACTATTGACATTTTTATGATATTAGATTTTAGACCGCTTCGCTGTTAGATTTTAGATAACTCATTATTTAAATTCATACATTCAAAACCTACCTTGAAACTGTCTCATAATACTTTACTTAATGTTTAGTTATTCAATTTTAACTATAATTTTTTATATTGATAGAATTTAAGATTCAACCGCAGTGCACGCAAAGTTTTTCGCAAGGTTCGCAAAGAAAATAATATAAGTTAATCAAAGTTTTTTCCCTTAATGTTTCTTAATCCCTTAATGTTTTAAACTAATTGAAAATCCTTCTCTTTAAAACGTTATTAAACTCAATTAGACATTAAA
>CAYMXD010000125.1:6380-6654 GCA_964394095.1 uncultured Mesohalobacter sp.
TAAATTCAATATTAATTATATGAATTTAGGATGGATTGATCCAATTATGATATTGCAACTTGCAAGCCCGCACAGGCGGGATTTTCGCTGCGCTCAAACTTTCCAGTCTTATATGAGAGGTATTCTCAATTCGAACAATGAAAAACCTGAAACCTGAAACTTGAAACCTTCCGATTACAAAAACTGAGATGAAACTTTTTCAGCCTTTCTGCTTTCGCTGTAGTCATAAAAACCTTCGCCGGACTTTACACCGAGTTTTCCGGCTCTGACCATA
>CAYMXD010000126.1:0-6653 GCA_964394095.1 uncultured Mesohalobacter sp.
AATTACTGGTTCAACTAGCGATTATTCAAAAACCGCAAACTCAGACGTTGCTGTCATTACCAGTGGAATACCTCGTAAACCCGGAATGACCCGAGAAGAACTAATTGGCATAAATGCAGGAATTGTGAAAGAAGTCTCTGCCAACCTTGTCAAACATTCACCTGAGGTGACACTTATTGTGGTGAGTAATCCTATGGATACCATGACTTATTTAGCGCATCAAAGTACAGATTTACCTAAATATAAAATCATTGGCATGGGAGGTGCACTAGATTCTGCAAGATTTAAATACAGATTGGCTGAAGCCCTAGAATGTCCGGCTTCTGATGTGAGTGGTTTAGTTATCGGCGGTCACAGTGACACCGGTATGCTACCTTTAACAAGGTTAGCGACAAGAAACAGTGTACGAGTTACAGAATTCTTGTCAGAAGAAAGATTGGAGCAAGTGAAAGAAGATACTAAAGTTGGTGGGGCAACACTAACAAAATTACTAGGCACAAGTGCATGGTATGCGCCTGGAGCTGCGGTTTCCGCAATTGTACAATCTATTGCTTGTGATCAGAAAAAAATGTTCCCTTGCTCTACACTTTTGGACGGCGAATACGGCATGAGTGATCTTTGTATTGGTGTACCGGTTATTATTGGCGAAAATGGGATAGAAAAAATTGTAGAATTAGACTTAATCTATGCTGAAAAAGAAAAAGTTCAGGAAAGTGCTGCCGGCGTTAAGAAAACGAACGGTTTATTATAATTTCTAGCAGTCTATTCTATTAGGTATAAACCCGCAGGTCTTTTGGATTTGTGGGTTTATTATTTTTTTAGATTAGACCCCATTCAATATTTTTATTATGAACACGAGGGTGCGAAGTTGCAAACTTCGCACAGCTAAGCAGTTTCATTTCGATATGAAAACTTGCTAAGGTTGCATAGTTGATTGATAAATTGGCACAGCTAAATTTGAAGTTTTTTATATTGGTACAATCGAAAATATCCTCCCACAGGCTAAAAATATCAATACTCCAATCCTATTTTAGTTCTGATTTCATCTAAAGTTTCAATCAACAGGACAGAAAACTCAAAAGGCATTAACGGACTTTCTTTCAAACCTTTATTCAAACAATCCTGAGCGTGCATGATTTCAAAATGGTAGCCTTTTGCTTTGTAACCATAATCGATAAATTCTTCCGATTCATCCTTCATTATACTGAGCTTATCGGTTTCGTGAAATCTGGAATGCAATTTAACCTCAGCTTCTTCAAATATTATAAAAGCTTCGCTGGCAGTGTTTTCATTAAAACTGCAATACAAATCGGCTTTAACCCCATTTCGGTATTCAAAAGTTATATCTGTTAGCAGGTCAACATCAGTTTCTGCCTTTTTACTTTGAGCAATAATATTATCGGGTTTACCCAAAAGTTTTAGCGCCAGATAAACCGGGTATATTCCAATATCCAGTAAAGCACCTCCGCCTAGTTTAGGATTAAATAAGCGGGATTTAGGATCGTAACTCGGTTGAAAACAAAAGTCCGCTTTTAAATTTGTAATCTCACCATAAGTGTTTTTCACTATGATTTCTGTGAGCTTTTGAATAGTCGGCATGTAGTTGGTCCATAAGGCTTCCATTAAAAATTGGTCTTCAGCTTTGGCTACATCTATCATTGATTGTACTTCTTCAAGATTCATGGCAAACGGCTTTTCACAAAGCACCGCTTTACCCGATTTTAGAACGGCGATGCTATTTTCTTTATGAAACACATGCGGTGTGGCGATATACACAATATCAATATGTTGATCTGCCATTAAATCTTCATAGGAACCATAGGCTTTAGTGGCCTTGTATTGCTTAGAAAATTCATCTGCTTTAGATTGGCTCCTGGAGGCCACAGCATAGAGATTTGCGCCTTCAACAGTGAGCAAATCACTAACAAAATTATGCGCAATTTTACCTAAACCTATAATGCCCCAATTAGTTTGTGTCATGTTTTCTGAATGTAGTTTGTATAATGATTGCAATTGAAATAACCAGTGCGCAGCCGAACAAATTTAACCATAAATAAGGCATGATATCGTAAAAATACCCAAAAATCACAATAATCTGAGTTATGACTGCTGCCCAAAACACTGCCATAGAATTGACATATTTGATAAAAAAAGCTAAAAGGAATATCCCTAACACATTTCCGTAAAATATAGAACCAATGATGTTGACAAGTTCAATTAGATTGTCAAATAAAGGTGCCAGGCAAGCCACAGCTATAGCAATTAAGCCCCATAACAGTGTAAATAATTTTGAAATATTCACAAAATGCATATCTGTTTTGTCAGGTTTGACGTTTCGTTTGTACAAATCCATGGCTGTTGTAGAAGCCAAGGCATTGAGCTCTGAGGCGGTAGAAGACATGGCTGCCGATAAAATGGCTGCTAATAACAAGCCAATGAGACCGCGTGGTAAATTATTCAATATAAAATGAATAAAGACATAATCAGTGTCATTGGTTTCAACTGTATTATTGGCTTTTGTTATGATTTGCCTGCCCTGTTCTCGAATTTCTACTTCGTTAAAATTAGCCTCAGCGAGTTGGGTTTTTAAGCTTTCAAATTCTTGTTCAGAAATATTGGAAGTATTCATTTCTGAAATAATCGATTTTTTGTCTTCGAAGTTTTTTTCTAAGTCTTGATTAAGATTTTGGTATTCGTTCTGATATGAACTTTCATTAACCGCTTTTTCTGCCGCAGGATTAAAGTTCAATGGCGCCGTATTAAACTGGTAAAACACAAATACCATGATCCCAACTAAAAGGATAAAAAACTGCATGGGGACTTTGAGCAATCCGTTAAATAGCATCCCGATTTGACTTTGCTTTACAGACCTGGCTGTAAGGTAACGCTGCACCTGGCTTTGGTCTGTGCCAAAATAAGAAAGTGCCAGAAAAGATCCGCCGATGACACCGGTCCAGACCGTGTAGCGTTCTTCAAAATCGAAGCTGAAATTTAGGATTTCCATTTTACCACTGGAGGCAGCAATTTCAAGCGCATTGCTAAAGTTGATGTTTTCAGGTAAATAACTCAGGATTAAAATAAAAGCAATGATCATACCCGAAAATATCACTGTCATTTGTTGTTTCTGGGTCACACTCACAGCCCGAGTGCCGCCGGTAACGGTGTAGATAATAACCAGAATTCCGATAATGATATTTAATGTAAACAAGTCCCAGCCCAACACTGCCGATAATATAATGGCTGGGGCAAAAATGGTTATTCCGGCAGATAAACCACGCTGCACCAAAAACAGCAGAGCGGTTAAGGTTCTGGTTTTTTTATCAAATCTGGTTTCTAAGTATTCGTAGGCGGTGTAAACTTTTAGCCTGTGGTATATGGGAATGAATACCATACAGATAATGATCATAGCTATGGGAAGGCCAAAATAAAACTGTACAAATCCCATCCCATCTTCGTAGGCCTGACCCGGTGTAGATAAGAAGGTGATGGCACTGGCCTGCGTAGCCATGACCGAAATTCCGACCGTCCACCAACGGGCTTCATTGCCACTCTTGATGTAATCTTGTACGTTTTTACTCTTTTTGGTTTTGTAAGTCCCGTAGATCACTATAAAAGCGATACTTAGGGTCATGACTATGATATCGATATAATGCATATCAGTTAAGACTATTCATTAACCAGTACATCAATAGGACATAGCACAAATTAGCAATGAGCACTACAGTATAAAAGGGCTTCCACTTGTATTGGTTGGGTTTATTCATCGGTTTGGATTGATAAAAGGTTGGACATCAGTCTAAAGGCTCCTGGAACTCCGGCCGGTAACTGCCTGAAAAGACTTAATCCTGTATAAATATAATACCCTTTGCCGTATTTACCTACCAAAAGACTCCCTTTTGTTGCTTCTTCAGTATAATCCTGAATTTCTAAAATAGGAGTGAAGCCCTCACCCCATTCATCGGGGAAGTACAACCCACGTTCCTGTATCCAGCCATCAAAATCTTTTGAAGTAATTTTATTAGGGTAATTCAGTACTGGGTGTTCTGGCGTTAGAAAATTAACCTTTGCCTCTTCGTTGGTGACCCGATTTCTGGATAAATTTAGCTCAAGGGGTGAAATCTTATCTGTCAGGAGACCATAAGTCGTGGTGTATTGCGTGAGAAGCCTACCGCCTTCTTTAACGTAATCGAACAGAACTTCATTTTTTGTTTTCAACTGTTCTTCAGTATTGTAGGCGCGAATTCCCAGCACGATGGCATCATAAGACTTTAAATCATCTGCACTATAAATTGTGCTGAGGTCTATGCGCTTCACCTTAAATCCTAAATTTTCCAGATTTTCGGGAATTTTATCCCCGGCGCCTTTAATGTAGCCGATCAAACTTGAATTATTATTAACATTGATATTAACGAATGAAGACTTGGCCTCCTGAACAAAATACTGTTTGGGAATATGGTTATAGTCTAAAGTTTTTACCTGTTTTGAATATTTTTTATTCCCTGAATTTACTATAAACTTAGCCTCAACTTTTTGATTTTTCTGAGGAGGAGAAATCTGAAAATCGAAAGATTTTATTTCGCCTTTAGATCTAAACTTGAGGTCATACTGCGCCGGCGTCACCATCCAGTCTTCCGGTAAATCTAAACTCAGTTTACCTTCAACCTTATCAGTAAACGACTGCACTTGAACTGAAATACTTTTGTGTTCAGCATTTTTGAAAATCACCACCTCATTGGTTGGTAGTATTGATATTTCCGGTAATATTTCAAATTCTTCAAAAACTTCACCATCTACAGGGTCGTTGTACTTATAAAATGCCTCAGATTGAAGTTTAATATTTTGACCATCAATTCTGATGATATATTCAAATTGAAGTGGGTTTGGAGTCATTGGCAGGCCAATCAGCGACTTGTCCTCGACCTGGTACAGTCCTTTTTTAGATGGTTTATTAAGCCAATAAGGTAGAGATTTTGTATTGGGAACTTCTATAGAAAATGTCTTGTACAAGGGTTGATTATTATCAAGATAAACAGGTGCTGGCAATAAATTTTTGCCTTTAGTCTCAATTTTTAGTAACTGGACATCAATTGGACTCCTGTTGACAATTTCAGTTTTAAGGCTTATGGTTTCATTGGTATTGGCATAGGCGTCTTCGGTGACGCTTTCAATATATAAGCCTAAACAGGTTATGATAATCTGATTGACTTCTCGGGTTTTAATTTTTTTCCAGTGTTCATTTTCCAGGTTTTGAATTTTTGTGTGAACCTCTACTAATTTGGGTACACTGCGGTAAGGTCTAGAAAAATCAAAATCTGAAATAATCTCATCTACCATCGTTTTAATTTCTTGACCTCCTTTTACACGACTCCAGGAGGTGTTGATGCCTTCAAAGATATTATTGGTTTGGGGTAATTCTCCTTTTATGATTTCCAGATATTCTTGTTGCTCCCCTCGCCTTGGGGTATTGCCAAAGGCCTGAGATTTATGTTGACTTCGGCTTAGGGAAGCTATTTCAGAATTTGATAAGCCCAATTCTGGGTAATATTCCCCAATATCAAAGGATATCAGGTTTGATTTGTCTGCTTTTTCGAAGGCTTCTCGACCACCATAAAACCACCAAGAAGTATTGAAAAACAGGCGTTTTGGTTGCCAGGTTTCTGTTTGATTGAGTTGATCTGAAAATTTATTTGGATCAGAAGACAAATCAAAAGCTTCTAAACTCAGCATGGCAGATGAGGTGTGATGGCCATGTGTGCTTCCCGGCGTACGATGATCAAAGCGGTTGATGATGACATCGGGCTTAATGTTCCTTATCGTCCACACCATATCATTAAGCACACTATCTTTATTCCAAATGTTGAGAGTTTCTTCAGGTGATTTGGAATACCCAAAATCGATGGCTCTGGTAAATCGCTGCTGACCACCGTCTATAGACCGGGCTTTAAGAAGTTCCTGAGTTCTGATGATGCCCAGTGCTTCCTTTAAATCTGAACCCAATAAATTTTGACCGCCATCGCCTCTAGTTAAGGCCAGATAATAGGTTTGGGCATGAATTTTATTAGAGAAATAAGAAATTAATCTGGTATTTTCGTCATCTGGATGAGCCGCAACATACATAACAGTGCCCAGGAAATTGAGTGCCTGTAAGTTTCTGTAAATTTCAGTCGAATTGTTAGGGGATTGGTTTTGAGCCTGAAGACTTGTGATGACTAAGCAAAAGAACATTAACCAAAAACGTCTGCGCATAAATTTTTGTTTCAAATATAAACGCCTTACCTTAATATGATAAGGAGTTTAGTTTTCTTTAACTTGACCGGGTGATAATGTAGCAATTTGATGATTTGAAAATGTAGCAATGTACCCATGTATTAATGTACCAATGTAGCAATTTGATGATTTGAAAATGTAGCAATGTACCCATGTATTAATGTACCAATGTAGCAATTTGATGATTTGAAAACTTGAAAGTGTTGTACTTTAAAACTAATTAATCATAAACTGACATTCATATTCAAAAACCACTAACCCAAAACTAGCCACTAATAACTATACAAAAACCTAGCGCAGCTTGCGTAAAACTTTGTACGCCTAGCGTTTAATATAAAAAAACTTACACAACAAGTATCACTCACAACCTGATATTAAAGATTCCG
>CAYMXD010000127.1:0-6583 GCA_964394095.1 uncultured Mesohalobacter sp.
ATAAAACACCTCCACCGGTTTGTTCGGCGAGTTTTTCTGCTCTGGCAAGATTGAGTTCAATACTATCTAAATCGTTATGTCTGTAAGTGAAACGTTTACCCAAATGCAAACGAAC
Source organism: uncultured Mesohalobacter sp. (assembly GCA_964394095.1). Taxonomy (GTDB): domain Bacteria; phylum Bacteroidota; class Bacteroidia; order Flavobacteriales; family Flavobacteriaceae; genus Psychroflexus. Next base: position 116 of record CAYMXD010000127.1, read on the forward strand.
CCCATCAATAATACAAGCATGCGCATCTACATCATAAACAATCACGTCATCTTTCCCTACCAATGCGTCTATGGTAGAAAGGATACCCTGATAACCGAAATTTAAAACATAGGCTGCTTCTTTCTTTACAAAATCTGCAAGTTCGTCCTGTAACTTTTCGTGCAATTCTGTATGACCACTCATCATTCTGGCGCCCATAGGGTAAGCACTACCATATTTTTTTACAGCGTCTTCATCAGCTTTTCGTACTTCAGGATGATTAGCAAGTCCTAAGTAGTCATTCACACTCCAAGTGATGACTTCACGTCCCTGAAATTTCATTCTATTACTGATTTGCCCTTCCAACTTTGGAAACACAAAATAGCCTTCAGCTTGATCGGCCCATTTGCCTAAGGGACCTTTATCTCTGTAGATTTTAGAAAATAAATCTCTCATATGTTTATTTTTTAATCAGATTAAGTTGCAAAAATGAAATTTTACAACTAAAGTAGTTTAAATAATTTATAATTTGTGAAATTCTTTAACTTTGTTGTCAACAGCCTTTCTGTTTTTCTCTAAAAAGCCTTGTTCACGCATCCAAACATCACTATAAATTTTACTGGTATATCTTGAGCCGTGGTCGGGAAAAATAATAACCACATAACTATCTTTGTCAAAAACCCCTTCTTCTTGAAGCTGAAGTGTACCTTGCATGGCTGCTCCACTGGTATAGCCCACAAACATGCCTTCGGTGACAGCTATTTTTCTGGCCATAAGTGCAGAATCTTTATCGGTAACTTTTGTGAATTTATCTATGACATTAAAGTCTGTTGCTGTTGGTATTAAATTTTTGCCCAAGCCCTCTATTCTGTAGGAATAAATTTCGTTTTTGTCTAATTCACCAGTTTCATGATATTTCTTTAACACAGAACCATAAGCATCTATGCCCAAAATTTTTACATCTGTCCCGATCCTTCGGGATTGTTCTTTCAGGTATCTGGCAGTTCCTGAAATAGTGCCTCCGGTGCCACTGCAGGCGATAAGGTGTGTAATTTTGCCTTCAGTCTGTTTCCAAATTTCAGGTCCGGTAGTTAAATAATGGGCTTCGGTATTGAGTTTATTAAAATATTGGTTGATGTATATTGAATTGGGTGTTTCTTTATGAATACGTTTGGCGACTTCATAATAGGACCTCGGGTCATCCGGCGCCACATTCGATGGACATACGTGCACTTCTGCGCCCATGGTTTTTAGCAAGTCTATTTTGTCTTGCGATGATTTTGAACTCACGGCTAAAATACATTTGTAACCTTTAATGGTTGCTGTCATGGCTATACTAAAGCCTGTATTTCCGCTGGTGGTTTCTATTATAGTATCACCCGGTTTTAAGATGCCGTCCCGCTCAGCCTTTTCAATGATGTGAACCGCAATTCTATCTTTAGAAGAGTGCCCGGGATTTTGTGCTTCGTACTTGACGTAAAACTTACCTGGAAAGTCGGCTGTAAGATTGTTTAGCTTGACTAATGGCGTACAACCAATTAAAGAAAGTAAATTATCGTGTCTGTTTAAATAGTCTTTGTCCATAGTGTACTTTTAGGATGAACCTCATAAAGCAATTTGCAAATCTATAAAATTTTTATCAATTAGCTGAAAGACTTATTAAGATCAATGGTTTTAGAAGCTAATTAATATCAATATTTGAAATATATCTTTAAAACATGATAAATAAAAAAAAAATTAATAGCATTCTTAGTATATTATCGGTTTTAGCGGTAATAATTATTGAATAGAAAAACCTCTTCTGTTGAAGAGGTTTTTTGAACTTTCCAGTTAAGAGAATCTTATATCTTAAAGGTAATTACCGGAAGGGTTGAATGGTTTACAACATCTTCCCCAATGCTACCATTAAAGAAATGTGACAATCCTTTTCTACCGTGCGTTGGCATGGCAATAAGATCTGCTTTTAAGAATTTTGACCCATTAATGACTCCGAGTTCAATGGTGTAGTCATTATATATTTTGATGTTATCAAAATCAGCCATATCAGCTTTTTCTAAAAAGCTTTTAATCTGAGTTGTGATTTCCTCTGAACTGTAAAACTGATTGCCCGGAAGATTCACGTACAATAGATGTAACTTGGCATCAAAACTATCTGCAAAGGATTTTGCATTTTGAAATGCATGCAAGTTCTCTTCTTCAAAGTTGGAGGCAAATACAATTTGATTAATATCAAGTCTTTTCAGGTCTTGTTTGACAACTAATACTGGGATTTTAGAATGCCTAACAACTTTCTCTGTGTTAGAACCTATTAGTATTTCATCTATACCGCTGGCACCGTTAGACCCCATGACCAAGAGGTCAATGTTTTCGCTGTCTACAAGTTCATTAATGCCCATAGTAGGAGAACCTACCTCTACACTATCAGTTACTTTGAGGCCTTCTAAATATGGTTTATCCAGAAATTTAGCAAATCTTTTCTTTGCCATTTTCATAAAAAATATAATTTGCTCATCGTTTACATTAAATTGCTCTGTACCAAACAAAGTTTCGGCCATTTCAACAACATGTAATACGTAAAGTTCGCCATTATTCTTTCTTGCAAGTTCAGCTGCTACTTTTAATGCATTTTCAGCTGGTTTTGAAAAATCTACAGGGACTAAAATTCTTTTCATTGTGTTAAGTTTATGTTTGTTAGGTTTATATAGTCATTGAGAATAATTGTGTATCAGGTTTTTTTCTGAACATTCTCATATCAAAAGCCATGCATATGTTTCTTATAAATGCTTGACCTTTTGGTTTCACTTTAATTTTAAAATTTTCAATTTCCAGTAAATCATCTTCAACAAATCCTTCAAGTTTAAAATATATTTGTTCTAAAATTGATGTCTTAAGCCCTGATGATTCCATATCTGTTTCAAATTTGGTCATTAAATTTAAAATATGTTGTCTAATTTCCAAATCTTCAGTGTTTAAAATATGACCTCTAAAAACAGGTATTTTGTTCTGCCGTAAACGCTCATAGTAATCTTCAAGCTTTTTTTCATTTTGAGCAAAACCAAACCAGGCATCGCTTATAGAGGACACGCCAAGACCAATGAGATGTGTGGTATGCTGAGTGGTATAGCCCATAAAATTTCTATGTAAAGTTTTGTTGTTTAAAGCTTTACAGAGTTTGTCTTCAGCAAGTGCAAAATGGTCCATGCCTACCTCTTGGTATCCGTTTTCTTCAAGCATGGCTTTACCAAGTTCGTATTGCTGTCTTTTAGTTTTAGCATCAGGCAAATCTTTATCCTTAAAACCGCGTTGGCCATTGCCTTTTATCCACGGGGTGTGGGCATAGCTGTAAAACGCAATTCTATCTGGTCTTAGGGCTATGGTTTTTTCAATCGTATTGAGGATATGATCTACAGTTTGAAAGGGTAGCCCGTAAATAATGTCATGCCCCACAGAGGTATAGCCCATTTTTCTGGCGGTTTCGGTAACAAATTTTACGTTTTCAAAAGGCTGTATTCTGTTGATGGCTTGTTGTACCCTGGCATTGTAGTCTTGAATACCAAAACTCACCCGGTCAAAGTGATAGTCATGTAAGACCTTTAGGTGTTCTTCAGTGGTATTATTGGGATGACCCTCAAAACTAAAAGAGGCATCTTCTGAAATATAAGCCCGTTGTAATATACCTTTTAAAAGTATTTCAAGGTTTTCAGGCGAAAAGAAGGTGGGCGTGCCTCCGCCAAAGTGAATGTCTTTTATTGAAAGTTTGTGTCCATATAAGATGCTGTAAAGATTCAATTCCTTAAGCAAAGCTTTTATATAAGGTAACTCTAGACTGTGTTTTTTGGTAATGCGTTTATTACAGGCGCAGAACGTACATAAGCTTTCGCAGAAAGGTAAATGTATATAAAGACTAATCGCTTCATTCTTGTTTGAAGATGATTGGATAGTATTCTGCCAGCGATTGTATGAAAAACTCTCATCGTCCCAATACGGCACAGTAGGATAACTGGTGTACCGGGGACCGGGGATATTATATTTTTGAATTAAATCTTTCATAGCTAAAGTCATTTTCCTTTACAAAGTTAGCCGAGATATAAAGTTTTAAAAATGATATTGCTCATATAGTAAAGAAATAGATAATTTTGAATGTATTAATTTTCAATATTGATTTTTATTTCATTTTATTATTTTTTTAATTAATATTGTTCAAAATTATAAAATAATGAAAATCATATCAAAAATTTTTGGCGCAATAATCCTTTTAAGCATCTTAAGCAGTTGTTCAAATATCAAAGTTTTAGCGTCTTGGAAAGCAGACAACGTAGATGATATTAAAGACAATAACGTCTTGGTTATTGCTCGAACAGACGACAATCAAGCTCGTATTGCTTTTGAAAATGAAATCGCTAAAGCCTTAAAAGACAAAGGCATCAAAACGACAACCAGTTTTTCTGTCTTGCCTCCGAAAATAAAAATTGGTAAAGGCGTAACTGAAGAGCAAAAAGTTGCCTTTAGAAACTTTTTAAAAACCCAAGGCTATGATGCCATAGTACTCAGTGTTATTAAAGATACTAAGGAAACCACAAAAACCTACAACGATGGTGGCTATTATGCCGGTGCAACGGTGCCGTTCTATCCCGGATTTTATAATGGATTTTATTCGTATTACTATCATCCTATGGCTTATTCATCTTTTGGTACTTATGTAGAACCATCCTCTACAACAACGACCTATAAGACCTATGTTTTAGAAACTGTAGCCTATGATTTAACTCAAGACGAAACCAAACAGTTGGTAGCCGTTGTTACTTCCGAAATTGAAAATCCTCAAGACATCAACCGAAACGCTGCCTTATATACTAAAAAAATCGCTAAAGCTTTAAAATAAAAATTATCAAGACTTTTATTATTTGAATAAAATTAATTTAAAAATGAAAATTAAACTATTGTTTTGCTGTGTCCTGTTTATTTTGATGAGTTGTAAAAAACAGCCTAAAAATGAGGTTAAGGCTACTGATACAACTACTGAAAACCAAATAAAGGAAAACCAAGAAAAATCACCTACTTTAGAAGACAAACTTATAGAAAAAGGCATTAATTTTTATGCCCGTGGTCATGAACCTTCATGGGCACTCGATATGGATTTTGAAGGCAATTTTCATTTTAAAACTTTAAATGGAGATGAGATTAGCGTACCAGCGGTAAAAGGCGACCGAGCTATGGACGCCAATGTCACTCGTTTCTACGCTGAAGTTGAAAAAGGTACTTTAATTATAACTATTATAAAACAAAAATGCCAAGACAGCATGGCAGACCAAAGCTTTGATTTTTCAGTAAATGTTCAAATGAAAAATAGTAATGAAACTGAGTTTAAAGAATTTTCCGGTTGTGGTACATTTCTGCCGGATTTAGCTCTACATGATATTTGGGTTTTAGATAAAATCAATAATGAAGACTTGGTTTTAAACGACAATCAAGAACGGCCGCGTTTTGAGTTTTTTTCAAAAAAAGGGGAGGTACTGGGAAATGCAGGCTGTAATAATTTTAATGGAAGGTTTTCGATAGAAGGCTATAAAGTAATTCAATTTACAAATGTTGCTATGACCCGCAAAACTTGTGGAGATATGAAAGTAGAACAACTATTAAGCAAGCATGTTTTTGGCCGACAAATGAAATATTATCGAGAAGATTTGCTTTTACATTTGTCCGGTTATGACGGTACTGAATTGATATTTAAGAAGGTGGATTGATTTTAAGAGGAATAATGATTTTTTAAATTTGAATTTCAATTAATGGTTACCAAAGTATTAGTCTTATTTTTTTCTGTATTCAGCATCATAATATTGACTTATAGTTTGTTCTTACCTGTGCATTCTGAGATTTATAGATTATTATGGTATTTCGATTTTGTTTTGTGTCTGTTTTTCTTATACGATTTTTTTAAGCAACTTTACGAAACAAAAAATAAATTCAAGTATTTATATACTTCTGGTTGGCTGGACCTTATCTCATCAATTCCGGTCATTAGTGAAATGCGTTGGGTTAGATTTTTGCGAATAGTTAGAATATTCAGGATAATCAATACTATCGGTTCATTTAAATCCATCATACAATTTGTAAAACAAGAACTTAAACGAAGTATATTCGGGTTAATTATCTTTTTACAAATTACTATTCTATTTTCAACCATGATATTAGTGCTTTATATAGAGAAAGACGTTGGGAATATAAATACAGCTGAAGATACGATATGGTGGGCATTTATTACCATTACTACGGTAGGGTATGGTGACTTATATCCCGTAACGAATATAGGTAGATTTTTAGCAGTTATTCTAATCTTTACCGGTATTTTTTCATTCGGTGCTGTAATTACTTATTTGAGTAATTTGTTTAAATCTCTAAGTAATAATTAATATGTTTATCTAAAAGTTTTATTTTTAAATTAAAGCCTACTTTTGTTTTTTCTTATGTTATTATCATTAAGGATTAATT
>CAYMXD010000128.1:0-6542 GCA_964394095.1 uncultured Mesohalobacter sp.
CTTGAACAACTTTAAATGCTTTACCCTCAAAGATAGGGTGTAACAAGTCATTTATATATTCCAAATTAGACTTACACTCCTCTAATAAGCTCTGGTCTTGCTTTAGAAATAATTCGAAGCCGCCATGATTTTTATAGCCAATGGCGTCATCGCCCAAGGTTTTTCTTAATGCCTTTAAACCTTTGTAGCGCTGATTGACTAATTCGAATACTTCCGATTCAGAATGTGATTTTAGATCCGATAAAATTTCGCTCATACTACCAAAGCAAGCAAAGCCGGCATTTTTGGTGCTGGCGCCATTGGGCAACACACCTCTTTCTAAAACAATGATCTTTGCCGTAGGATGAGTTTTTTTTAGCTGAAGAGCACAGGACAAGCCCACTATACCACTACCTACAACACAAAAATCTATATTTGAAAACCAGGTTTTCTTTTCCCAATAGGACAAGGTCATATATAAAGGTATATAAATTTAATCTTTAAAATACTCCTCTATTATCTGCTGTGCGGCCTCTACTTGATCTTCTTCAACAAATATTTCAATATCACCAATAACTGAACCATAAGCCGAGTCCATTTTATCTATAACCATGGCATTTATATCTTGATCTAGTAATTTTCTTTGTATTCCGGTGGCTTCAATTGATGATTTTGTGCTGTGTATACGTGTTTTTGACATCTTTTAAGTTTTCAACTAATATAGTTATTTTAATGCTTATCCATAATATTTGTCGCATAATATTTTTTCAGTAATCGGTTTAATCATCTGAAAAACTCAAAATAAAGCTTTTAAATACAGGCTTAAGATCGAATGATGCTTTCTGTTAAATCTGAATAAAATTAAACTTTTATTATTTTTTTGTGTCCAAACCAATATCAATTTTCCATTTTGTCCCAAAATAATTTCATGATGAATAGACTTTTTTTATTAGTAACATTAATATGTATAGGATTTACAACTTCAGCTCAGGAACATAAGCTTGAATATTACTTACCCACTAATGTAACTTATAATGAAAGCATCCCCAAACCAAGTGAAGTGATAGGTTTTGTCCCTGGAGACTGGCTTGTTTCTCATGACAGGCTGTTAAAATATATGAGTATTTTGGCTACAGTATCTGATAGAATAGTCCTTGAAAACAGAGGATTAACCTACGAAAAACGACCCCTCATACTTCTTAGCATAACTTCACCTGAAAACCATAATAATCTTGAAAGCATAAAAGAGAACAGAGCAAAACTCGTAGATGGTGAAGCTGATAACATTACCTACGATGACTTGCCAATCGTCCTTAATCAAGGGTTTTCTGTACACGGCAATGAACCTAGTGGCGCCAATTCTGCTTTGGTTTTTGCCTACTACCTCGCAGCTGCGGAGGGTGAGGCGATAGAAAACCTCCTAAAAAATACTATTATTTTATTAGACCCTTCTTTTAATCCCGATGGCTTACAACGCTTTGCACACTGGACGAACAGTAACAGAAGCCTGAATGTAAATCCAGACCCACAAGACAGAGAGTTTGACGAGACCTGGCCGGGTGGCAGAACTAATCACTACTGGTTTGATTTGAATCGGGATTGGCTTCCTGTTCAATTACCTGAAAGCCAAGCTAGAATCAAAACCTTTTACGAATGGCGACCTAACATTTTAACAGACCATCATGAAATGGGGTCTAATTCAACCTTCTTTTTTCAACCCGGTATTCCGCAGAGAACAAATCCGCTTACCCCACAACTCAATCAGAAACTTACTGAACAGATAGGCGAATTTCATGCGGCAGCTTTAGACAGCATAGGAAGCCTGTATTATTCTAAAGAAAGTTTTGATGACTTTTACTACGGCAAAGGCTCTACCTTTCCAGATGTAAACGGCAGCGTTGGTATTCTTTTTGAACAAGCCAGCTCAAGAGGAAGTGCTCAAGAAACCGATAATGGAATATTAGACTTTAAATTTACGATTAAAAACCAGTTTAATACTGCAATATCAACCCTTAAAGCAGGAGTGGCATTAAAAAATGAACTTCTTAAATTACAGGATAACTTTTATTCTAATACCTTACAAGACACCCGAGAAAGTTATTATGTTATAGGCGAGAAAAGTAATCCTTTCTTGGTGACTGAACTTCACAAAGTTTTATTGCAACATCAAATAAAAACTTATGCTCTGGAAAACCATACCGAAATTGAAAACATCAAATTTCAAAAGGAAACTAGCTTTGCTGTCCCGTTAAAACAACTTCAAGGCAAATTGGCAAGAGCAATGTTTGAATCTAGAACAAGCTTTAAAGATAGTATCTTTTATGATGTTTCGGCATGGGATTTTAATCATGCTTTTGGTGTTGATTTTGCCAAAACAAAGTCTGTGGATTTAGGAAATGAAATCAAAACCCCACTAGACTTTAAACCAAATACGGTTTCAAAAAGTAATTACGCATATACGATTAGATGGAGTGATTTTAATGCGCCAAAATTAGTCCATAAACTTCAAAATAAAGGTTTAAGGTTAAAAGCTTCTATGAAACCCTTTAGCTCTGAAGATAAGACATTCGATTATGGAACTGTTTTATTACCTGTAGCTAATCAGACTTTGAATTCAGATGAAATTTTCAATCTCCTAAAAAATTTAAGTCAGGATTTAAAAGTAGAAATTACCGGGATGCAAACCGGCTTGACTTCCGGCATAAATCTGGGGAGTCCTAATATGGAACCACTTCAACAACCAAAAATTGCACTTATAGTTGGTGAAGGTATTCGCTCTTACGATGCCGGTGAAATATGGCACATGTTTGATAGCAGATTAGAAATTCCAATTACCAAATTAGACACCAAAGACTTTAGCCCTCGTAAACTTGATAAATACACTCATCTTATCATTCCGAGTTCCGGCGGTCGATTTTTATCAGAAAACGGGACTGAGGAACTCAAATCTTGGGTAAGAAAAGGAGGAACTATAATAGGGTATAGATATACCGCCAGATGGCTGGATCGTGCCGATATGATTGACCTTGAATTTAAATCGGATACGCTTCAACCTAAAGGTGTGAATTTTGAAAACAAATCAAATTATTATGGAGCAAAACAGATAGGCGGTACCATATTTGAAGCTCAACTCGACCGCAGTCATCCTATCAATTTTGGTTACGATTCAGATAAAATTGCTTTATTTCGAAATACTAGACTATTTGTAAAGCCAAGTAAATACAGCTTTAACAACCCCATTCAATATACTGAAAACCCCTTATTAAGCGGATTTATAAATGATGAAAATTTAAAGTTACTTAAAAATACTGTACCCTTTCAAGTCAATAGATTTGGGCGTGGGAGAGTCATTGTATTTACAGATAACACCAATTTCAGGGCCTTTTGGTTAGGAAGTATGAAATTACTGGTCAACAGTATTTATTTTTCAGATATGATGTAATCTTCTAAGCCTTTCGCATTGCAAAAAGACCTAAAACAGGTCCTATGGCTAAAATGGCATAAATAGAATTTGTGTCAAAATGAATATTTAGATAACTTAAAAGTTGAATACTTACAATAGTTATGGCAAAACCGATACTGTTTACAATTGTTAATGCGGTAGCTTTAGTTTGAGGTTCTGTACTTTGAGCCACAAGAGTAGACAATAACGGCGAATCGGCAATAACGGCCATTCCCCAAAACAGCAGAAAGGCTATAAACAGATATTCGTTGTTTAGACTAAGTAGCCAAGGTGAAGCAATACAGCAAAAACCAGACAATAACAAAGCTGTCATTGCCACATGTTTTGGTCCAAATTGTTTAGATAAATAACCGCCCATGACACAAGACAATCCGCCGATACTTATCACAGCAAAAGAAATGAGAGGTATATTTAAATCTAATTGTTCGTGAGCAGAGTTGTAAGTTTTAAGCAATGCCGGGACAAATGCCCAAAAGGCGTATAATTCCCACATATGCCCAAAATAACCGAATGCTGCTGAGCGAAATTTTTTATGGTGAAATACTTTAAAAAATGAAGTGAATTTGATGTTTTTATTTTGCTTTCGATAGGGGCCATTAGGCACAAGAGCTATAATCAAAACTCCACCGATACACGCCATTACTGAAGTTGTAATCAATACATTTCCCCAATAAAAAGTTGCTGATAGACTATTGAGCAAATGAGGGAAAGCAGTGCCTAAAACCAAGGCACCGACCAAAAAACTAAGAGATAAACCGAGACCTTTTTCATAATAGTCTGCAGCTATTTTCATCCCTACCGGATAAATTCCTGCTAAAAAGAACCCGGTTAAAAACCTTAAAATGAGTAAACTTAACAGGGTTTGGGATTCCAGTATTATTAAAGCATTGAAAGTTGCTCCACATATTGCAGAAAGAAAAAACACTTTGGACGGTGAAAACCGATCGGCTATACTCAAAACAGCAAATACTAGAGTACCCGCTATAAATCCAAACTGCACTGCAGAAGTAAGGTGACCGATGGCATTAGCCTCCAAACTGTAGACTCGCACAAGATCTGTCATCACTGCATTGCCAGCAAACCAAAGCGAGGTACAACAAAATTGTGAAAACACAATAATTGGTAAAATAGCTTTGCCTGTTTTCATGACGTAAACTTAAAATAATATTTTGATTACCCCCTTTAATTCTCAGTATACTGATATTTGTACTTAAAAACATATTCAAAATTTTTCTTTCAAAGGTAAATGCTTGAACCCATTTTTAATGATATAATATCATTTAAAGTACAGGATTAAAATCATCTATTTGTGGTACAAATGGATTTATCCAGACAAACGACTGATCCAGAATAGGTCAAATATTTATACTAAAAAATCGTAATGCGATATAGATCCCTGAGGGATAGAATAACTTTTTGATTAAAGATTTAATATTTTTTTGAAATAAAAATATATGTTCATCTACACAATTCGGACGCGAAGTTGTAAACTTTACGCAGAAGAGATCATATCAAATATTTAAAATCTACATAAAAATTATAAATTGTTTTTTTTGAGATTTAACAGTAATACTGATACTGTTTGACTATTTTTATGCACTTATAAACAAAAAAATCCTATGAAAATATTCGATAAAGTTAAGTGGATTTTAGCAATACTAATGGTATTTGTTTTAATCCTAGCCACAAATCTCATAGACAAAAATAACTTCGTAAGAGTAAGAGATTCTGTGGTTACATTATACGAAGACAGGCTTGTAGCAAAATCTCTGATTTTCGATATGTCTAAAGCTATTCAACGGAAAGAGGTAGCAGTGCTCAAAAACGATACTACCTTCTTTAACGATTTCAACAAAAACGTAAATGCAGATTTAGACAGACTTATTTCAAGTTTTAAAACTACTAAGTTAACTAATGAAGAAACCAAACTATTTAAAAGATTAGAAGAAAACTTTTCAGACCTTAAGTCTGCTGAAAACACTTATAAAAATTCAAATTTTCAGGACAAAACTGCACTGCAAAACCAAATTATACAATTCCAATCAAATCTTGATGATTTATCTGATATTCAACTCAAAGAAGGTAGCCGGCAATTATCTCTATCTAAAGAAGCTTTGAAAACTGTTGAATTATATACCCAGATCGAAATTTACTTTCTCGTCGGGCTGGCCATAGCTGTACAAATCATCATACTGTATAACCCCAGAAAAAAATCTGAAACAAAAAAGGAATAAATCAATTTATAAATTTTTAACTCTTTCTCCTTTTACCGGAGAATAATCGTTTTTCTGTTTAGTATCGACAAAGATATTCTGAAAAAAAGATTTAACCCCAATAGCTTTATGCATAAGTTTCTGATTTTGAATATGAAAATGTAAATGGGGTTCAGATGAATTTCCAGAGTTACCACATAACCCCAGTAACTCTCCTTGCTTAATATCCTGGCCTTCTTCAACAGCAATACTATGCTTTTTAAAATGGGCAAAAAACAAATATTCTTGGTGATTTGTTTTTAATACCACTGTATTTCCCGGAACATAAACGGGATTCAATTCTCCCGGTGTATTATCGTCTATACCATCTACAACCTGCACTACTTTGGCATCACAAGGCGCAATAATGTCTTTTCCAAAAGCATAGTAATCTTCATTTTTAAGTCCATTGGATTTGTACGACTTATCATTTTCATCAAATATCACAAAATCAAACGCTCCTTGCTGTGCTTTGCTTTCTACATGATAGTTTAGGTCTTTTGTGTCACCTCCCCAAAAGACAAACCACTCCTCCTTAAAAGGTAAAATCAAATCAGTTTTATTTCGCTCTAGAGATGGGGTGGTTTGCTCTTCGTAAGGTTGGATAAATAATCCATTTATTTTGCTTTCGCGATCTACTGATATGTTTAACGCAAATAATCCATTTTCAAAAGTAGTTTTATAGCTTGCAAAAGTTCCTCTAAGGTAGCCGTTAAACTCTTTCGATTGTATTTCACCGGCCTGTAACTTAAGCCCTCCGAAAAAAGATTTGATCTTATCCAAAGGCAGATTGGCTTTCATATTTTCATCAAATAATTCAAATATGTTTTGATAAGTACCTGCATTAT
>CAYMXD010000129.1:0-6480 GCA_964394095.1 uncultured Mesohalobacter sp.
ATCTTCCGGACTTTCCTGATGGTGCAGAATTTGAAGTTACGGTTTTAGAAACCGGTCAAACCCCTTATAATTGGCAGGTAACTGATTTTCAAAAACCTAAAAAGGAAGACTTGATAGTCTATGAAGTTTTGGTAAGAGATTTTGATTCCGATAGAAATTATCAAGATTTAATTGATAAAATCGATTATTTTAAAGATTTAAACATCAATGCCATTCATCTTATGCCGGTCATGGAATTTGAAGGTAACGAAAGCTGGGGTTACAACACAAACTATCACATGGCCTTAGATAAATATTACGGTACAGAAGATAAACTTAAAGAGTTTATCGATTTATGCCACCAAAACGATATTGCTGTAATTTTAGATCTTGTTCTCAATCACGCTTTTGGAAGAAATCCCATGGTTCGTATGTGGATGAATGACCCGGATGGTGATGGTTTTGGAAACACCACAAGTGAAAACCCTTACTTTAACACTTCTCCTACGCATAGTTATAATGTGGGAAATGACTATAACCATCAAGTCCCTGAAGTCCAGGAATACACAAAAAGAGTTATAAAACATTGGGTTGAAGAATTTAAAATTGACGGGTTCCGATGGGATTTAACCAAAGGGTTTACCCAAAACTGTGGAAATCCCATAACTGAAAGTTGTACAAATGCCTACCAACAAGACCGAGTTGATGTACTAAAAGATTATGCCGATTATTCATGGTCTTTAGACGATACGCACTATGTCATTTTTGAACACTTAGGACAGGACGGCGAAGAACAACAGTGGGCAAATCATAGAATTGACGAAGGCAAAGGAATCATGCTGTGGGGAAAAATGACTGATAGATATAACGAATTAACTATGGGTCAATCCGGTGATAAAAACATCTCTCGTATGGGGCATACCAGCAGAGGATTTTCAGAACCTAGACTATTAGGTTATCCAGAAAGCCATGATGAAGAGCGATTAATGTACAAAAACGTACAATTTGGCAGAACAACTAACTCATCTCATAATGTACAGAATCTAAATGTTGCTTTATCCAGAATGTCTGCACTTGGTGCTGTTTCAGTATTAGTTCCGGGTCCAAAAATGATTTGGCACTTTGGCGACTTAGGTATGGATAATTCTATTTTTACGTGTAATAATGGTACGGTAAATCCCCCTGGTGGATCCGACGGTGACTGTAAATTAGACACCAAGCCACAACCACAATGGACAGAAAATTGGTTAGCTGACGCCTTACGAGGCCAAATCTATAGCGATTGGGCAAAAATGCATAAACTCAAAACTGATGAGCCGGTATTTGAAGGTGATTTTACAATTACTTCATCATCTTCTAATTACACACCACGTATTGATATTTTTGATAACTCGATACCAACAACAGACCTTAAAAACGTAATTATATTATCTAACTTTGATGTATTTCCTCAAACCGTGAATACTAATTTTCCAGCTGGTGTATCCAGTACCTGGTATGACTTGATGGATCCCACCGGAAATACCACTTATCCTGAATCTCAAAATACAATTACACTTCCACCGGGTCAGTTTTTAATCTTAGGCAATCAACCCTCTCAGGTTTTAAGTGTAAATGATAATGTCATGGACACGGTTTCTTTATACCCAAATCCATCCAGAGAAAGGTTTAATCTTACTCTTGATCAATTTTCAGATGTTGAAATCTATGATTTAACCGGAAAACGCATCAAACAATTTGAAGGCCATTTCACTAAAAATGATAGCTTTAATATTTCTGACCTCAGCCCTGGTATGTACATGGTGAGAATAAAAGGTGAAAACAATCAAATGATGACCTCAAAATTAATCAAACACTAATTTATATTCTTTTTTTAGCCGATAAAAGCGTTCCAACATCGGGACGCTTTTTTTATTTTAATCACCGGTAGGTACTGGTAGGGTATTATTTTTTATTTATCTTTACTACATGAAATAAAATCACTTAAAATGAAAGACCATTATCCATTATATAAAAAACTATTTAGCCTATTTTTTGGTTTTTCAATTCTATTATCCTGTACATCAAGCAATTTAGCAGAATCTGATAATAGTGAAGATAATCAAGAGACTACCCCCGAAAATATTACCTTTTACAAAGGCGCAGACTTGTCTTATATCAACGAAATGGAAGATTGTGCAGGGATTTATAAAGATGCCGCAGGGGTTCAAAAAGACCCTTATCAAATATTTAAAGACGCCGGTACCAATCTGGCCCGCTTTAGACTATGGCATACTCCAGATTGGACAGACTATTCAACTATGGAGGACGTCAAACGAAGTATAGCCAGGGCTAAAGCACAAAATTTTGAAATTTTACTGGATTTTCATTATTCAGACACCTGGACAGATCCCGGGAAACAACAAATTCCTGCGGCATGGTTAGAGCATATTGACGACACAGAAACCCTCGGTCAATTATTATACGACTATACTTTTAATACTTTAGTAGAACTTTCAGAAGAAAACCTTACTCCGGATATTGTTCAGGTCGGTAATGAAATAAATGCCATGATATTGCAGGATGGAGATCTGGAATGGCCTATAGACTGGGAACGTAATTCAACTCTAATCAACAAAGGTATTAAAGCAGTCAGAGATTTTTCTGTACAGCATAACACAGAAGTTGAAGTCATGTTGCACATCGCCCAGCCGGAAAACGGCTTGTGGTGGTTTGAACAAGCTACAAGTAATGGCGTGACCGACTTTGAATGGATTGGGTTGTCCTACTACCCCATCTGGTCTGAGTATAACCTGAATAATGTAGGTGAAGCATTTTCAAGCCTTATCAATACTTACAGTAAAAAGCTTATGGTTGTGGAAACTGCCTACCCATTTACCTTAGAAAATAAAGATTCGGCTAATAACATTATGGGGTTAGATGCGCTGGTAGAGGGTTATCCGGCCACAGAACAAGGGCAACTTGACTATCTTACAGAACTAAGTCAAGTCATTTACGGTTCTGGCGGTGAAGGCTTGATTTATTGGGAACCCGCTTGGATATCTACCAATTGTTCTACACTTTGGGGGCAGGGTTCGCATTGGGATAATGCCACACTTTTTGACCACGACAATCGGGCGAATCTTGGCATGCAGTTTTATAATTTAGAATTTTCGGAATAAATGATGACATTAAGAATTCAATTTATATTCACAATATTTATAATTATGGGATGTCAGAATGATGTTTCAACAACTACAGATTCACCTCGAGAATCCATAATTCTCAAAAAAGGCTGGACCTTTCAAAAAGGGGAACATCCAAATGCTATACAAACTGACTTTGACGATTCTAATTGGGAGTCTGTAACTGTACCGCACGATTGGGCTATAAAAGGTCCGTTTGATAAAGAAATTGACAAACAGGTCATTGCCATAAGTCAAAATAAAGAGACCAGAGCCACTGAAAAAACAGGTAGAACCGGAGCACTACCATACATAGGTGAAGGCTGGTACAGAAATACATTTTCTATTCCAAATTTTACTGATGATAAAACAGTTATCTTACAGTTTGAAGGTGCCATGAGTGAGCCTGAAGTCTTTTTAAACGGTAAAAAAGTTGGTGAATGGAAATACGGTTATGCCTATTTCTACTTTGATATTTCAGATAAAGTTAAACCTGAAAACAATACTTTAGTGGTTAAACTGAATAACAAGCCAAAGTCCTCGCGTTGGTACCCGGGAGCAGGGCTTTTCAGGAAAGTAAGCATGGTTGTTAAGAACAAATCCCATTTCAAACACTGGGGAACCTTCATTACCACTCCAAGAGTTTCAGAGGAATTTGCAAAAGTCAATATCAAATCGAAGGTAAAAGGCGAAAACCTAAAACTCAAAACCAGTATTTTTGATAAAGACGGAAATTTGATATCTACCGCTGAAACCGATGCGCTTTATAACAACGAATTTGACCAAAACATCGGCATAGAAAACCCTCAGCTCTGGAGCCCGGAAACCCCTTACCTCTACTCTGCCGTACTTGAATTGTTTTCCGGAAAAGAATTAGTCGACAGAAAAGAAACAAAATTTGGTATTCGTAAAATTGATTTTAGCCCGGAAACCGGCTTCAGTCTTAACGGTGAGGTCAGAAAATTTAAAGGCGTTTGTCTGCACCATGATTTGGGCCCTTTGGGTGCGGCGGTAAACAAATCTGCACTAAGAAGACGCTTAAAACTACTAAAAGACCTTGGTGCCGATGCGATAAGAAGTTCGCACAATATGCCGTCCTTTGAAATCTTGGAACTGGCCGATGAAATGGGGTTTATGTTCCTGGCTGAAAGTTTTGACGAATGGAAAACACCAAAAGTTGAAAATGGGTACAATCTTTATTTTGACAATTATGCAGAGAAAGATGTCGTGAATTTGGTAAGGGCCACACGCAATCACCCATCCATTGTCATGTGGAGTTCAGGCAATGAAGTTCCCGACCAATGGGGCAGCAAGGGTGTAAAGCGGGCAAAATGGCTTCAAGACATTTTCCATCGGGAAGACCCTACAAGACCGGTCACTGTGGGCATGGACCAAGTAGAAGCGGTCATGAAAAACGGATTCGGTGCCATTATGGACGTACCTGGACTAAACTATCGCGTTCATCTTTATGAAGAAGCTTACGACACTTTTCCACAGGGGCTTCTGTTGGGGTCTGAAACGGCCTCTACCGTAAGTTCCCGAGGCATTTATAAATTTCCGGTCGAAAAAGCCAGTATGAGGCAGTATAAGGATTACCAGTCGTCTTCCTATGATTTGGAACATTGCAGTTGGTCTAATTTGCCTGATGAAGATTTTGTCTTACAAGACGATAAGCCCTGGGTGATTGGTGAGTTTGTCTGGACAGGCTTTGACTATCTCGGCGAACCCACGCCATACGACGAAGCTTGGCCGTCCAGAAGTTCGTATTTTGGAATATATGATCTGGCAGGTTTGCCCAAAGACCGGTATTATCTTTACCGAAGCCGCTGGAACACTGAAGATGAAACCCTGCACATTTTACCACATTGGAATTGGGAAGGTCGTGAAGGAAAAACAACACCTGTATTTGTTTACACAAGCTATGATAGCGCTGAGCTTTTTGTAAATGGTAAAAGTCAAGGGGTACGTCGTAAAAACGACCGCACACCACAACATCGCTATAGACTAATGTGGATGAACGTCAAGTATGAGCCCGGCACCTTAAAAGTTGTGGCTCTTGACGATGAAGGCCATCCCGTTGCTAAAAAACAAATCCAAACCGCCGGTAAACCATACAAAATTATTCTGAATAGCGATAGAAAAACATTAAAAGCTGATGGAGAGGATTTAGCTTTTATAAGCGTTTCAGTAGTTGATAAAGATGGTATTCCTTGCCCTACAGCTACTAACCAACTAAATTTTTCAGTTCAAGGTCAGGGAAAATTTAAAGCCATTTGTAACGGTGATCCGACTTCACTGGAAATGTTTCATATTCCAACCATGAAATTATTTAGCGGTAAACTGGTCGTTATCGTTCAGTCTGCAGAAAAAAGCGGTGAACTTGAATTGAATGCAGATGGCGAAAACCTGATTTCTTCAAAACTAAAGCTTGAGGTAAAGCCTTAAACCATTCAAGGCTTCAAAATCATGGCTATGATTAAGAAACCTTGAAATGTATTGAGCCTGAAAATAGATATTCTATCCTAAGATCTGATCAGCGTGAGTCTTGGTTTTAACTTTAGAAATCACCTCTTCTATTACACCATCCTCATCGATGATAAAAGTGGTACGGTGAATACCATCGTATTCTTTTCCCATAAATTTCTTTGGCCCCCAAACCCCAAAGGCTTCGATGACAGACTTATCCTCATCGGCTAAAAGCGGAAAGGGTAAATCGTATTTATTTTTAAAATTTTGTTGCCGCTTTGGGGAATCTGCACTTACGCCAAGAATTTTATAGCCTTTTTCTTCAAATGTTTTTTCGTTATCCCTCAAATTACAAGCCTCGGCCGTACATCCGGGGGTGCTGGCTTTAGGATAAAAAAAAACGACGAGTTTATGCCCGGCGTAGTCTTTTAATTCGTGAACGTTTCCATCTTGATCTTTTGCTGAAAAATTTGGTGCTTTATCACCTGTTTTTAATGTTGTCATAATGTATTTTTGTTTAAAATTACAGAAAATGAAGAAGTCCGAGAAAGTAAACTTCGTTATAAATACGTTAAATGAATTATATCCTGAAATTCCCATTCCTTTAGATCATAAAGATCCTTACACGCTTTTAATTGCTGTTTTACTATCTGCACAAAGCACAGATGTAAAAGTCAATCAGATTACACCTTTGCTTTTTGAAATAGCAGATAACCCCTACGATATGGTAAAACTGAGTGTAGATGAAATTAGAAACATCATTAAACCCGTGGGCTTGTCTCCTATGAAAGCTAAAGGGATTTATGGCCTGTCTCAAATCCTTATTGAAAAATACAAGGGAGACGTTCCCAAAAGTTTTGACGCCTTATAA
>CAYMXD010000130.1:0-4838 GCA_964394095.1 uncultured Mesohalobacter sp.
ATTTTATCCAAGAAAAGGTGTAAAGCCGGTCTGTGATTTTCAAATAACAATAGGCCAGCTCTTTAGCATATATAAAAGACCGCTGTGCATCATCGATGTCTTTGGTAATGAGTAGGGTTTTGGTTTTGGGGATAAAAATCGACCGTAAATCTTCCAAATCTGAATGGTTTTCCAATTCTTCATTGTTAATGGTATAGCCAAACTCTTCAACCAGAATCTCTTTCAAACTTTCAGGGGATATCGGCTGACTCAAGTCTATCTCGTACATTTTTGAAAATTTCAATACAGCATCTTCCAGGTTTTGAAAGTAATTATAATTGGCTTCCTGAAACGAGCGTACAGAAGCCAAATAAAAATTCTCCCGACTGAAATCGTAATTCTTGGCTATTTCAATAATAGTACTGATAAAGGCATTGACTTTCTGTGGCGCATTAGCTACGATATTAATTAGCGTAGATTCTTTCAAGCCAAATAATTCCAGCGGAATGTCCTTTAACAAGTTAGACTGTAGGATTTCACCAATGGGCGCAAGGTTTTTGTCTAATTTTAGAGAAACCAAGTCATCGTAGGCAATGTCGAGATGCTCAGAAAGTGCGGCGATTTTATCGGGTTTGGGGTATTTTTTACCGTTTTCAATTTCGTTGAGATAGGACTTGGAAAGTCCCGATTTTTTGGATAAACCCAGCAGCGATAAGCCGTGATCATTACGGATTTGCTTCAGCTTTAAACCAAATATAAGTTTAATATAGTCTTCTTTCATGTTGTTGGTGTTTTTTAGCCGGATCATTTGCCCGGTTATGACTGCATTTTGTTTCACACAAAGTAACACAAACTTATAATCACAAAGAAACACTCGATTAATATCTTTTCTCTGTGAGCGGCATTATTTTTTCTTCAAGCTCTACATGAAACTAAAACCCCATAAATTAAAGGCTTTTACACAAAAATACAAACAATTTACGAACTTTTACAGATAGCGAATTAAAATATTTAGCGAACGTTCGCTTGTTTTTTCAAAATTATGTTGTATAATTGTACCATCAAAAACAAATTATTATGATACAAACGCCAAAACTTGAGACCCCAATCAGCTTCTCAGAGGCTGTAGAACAGACCTATCCCAACATTTTAACCGATGATGCTTTAGACTTTATCAAGCAACTTCATTTAAAATTTAATGACAAACGCCTTGAACTCCTCAAAGCCAGAGAAGAGCAACAGGCCTATTTTGATGCGGGGAATTTCCCGTCTTTTGACCCGAAAACCGAAGACATACGACATTCAGACTGGGCAGTAAAAAACATTCCGGACGATCTGCAAGACAGGCGGGTAGAAATTACCGGGCCGGTTGATCGAAAAATGGTCATCAACGCCCTTAACTCCGGTGCAAAAGTTTTTATGGCCGATTTTGAAGACAGCAACACCCCGACATGGGATAATGTGATGAACGGTCAGCAAAACATGCTGGACGCCAACCTTCGTAGCATCGAACTGGTCAACCCACAAACCGGAAAAGAGTACAAATTGAATGACGAGGTGGCCGTATTGCTGGTTAGGCCACGTGGACTGCACCTCAACGAAAAGCACGTGCTGGTTGATGGTCAGGAAATTTCGGGCAGTTTATTCGATTTTGGGCTTTATGTCTTTCACAACACGCACTGTCTGATGGAACGCAATACTGCCCCGTATTTCTATCTGCCCAAACTGGAGCATTACTTGGAAACCCGCTGGTGGAATGAGGTGTTCAATTTTGCACAGAATTATCTGGATGTCCCCGTGGGAACTTTCAAATGCACTTTGCTCATTGAAACCATCACTGCAAGTTTTCAGTTGAATGAATTCATTTACGAGCTTAAAGACCACATCGTGGGTCTGAATTGCGGACGCTGGGATTACATTTTTTCCTACATCAAAAAGTTTAGAAACCACAAAAATTTTGTGGTGCCCAACCGCGATCAGGTTACCATGACTACCCCATTTATGGCTGCTTATTCCAATCTGGTGATTCAGGTCTGCCATAAAAGAGGCATACACGCTATGGGCGGTATGGCCGCACAAATTCCCATTAAAAATGATCCAGAAGCCAACCACAAAGCGTTGGAAAAAGTGCGTATAGATAAAGAGCGTGAAGCCAAAAACGGTCACGACGGCACCTGGGTTGCACACCCGGCTTTGGTTGAAGTAGCTCTAAAAGAATTCGACAAATACATGCCTACACCAAATCAAATCCATAACAAGCGCGAGGACGTGAAGGTTAGCGAAACCGATTTAGTGGAATTACCAAAAGGTACAATCACTGAAGCCGGCATCCGCAAAAACATCAATGTTGGTATCCTTTACATCGAAGCCTGGCTAAGAGGAAATGGTGCAGTAGCCCTTTACCACCTGATGGAAGATGCCGCCACCGCCGAAATTTCGCGAACTCAGGTTTGGCAATGGTTACACAACGAAGTCACTTTAGACGACGGACGGGTGTTTAATCTGGAACTTTTTGAAAAATTGTTCAATTCAGAAGTACAAATCTTGTTAAAACGTACAGACCCGGCCAAACTGCAGCATACAAAATTCAGCGAAGCCATAGACCTGTTTAAAACCTTAGTCGTTCAACAGGAGTTTGAAGAATTTTTAACCTTGAGCGCGTATAAATATGTGTAGAAAAAGCCCCTCTTGATCTCCCTAAAGGGGAGAAATTCAGACTTATTAAAAACTGAGTTCAAAATTTAATATAAAACTAAACCAGAAATAACACCCCTCTTCGTCTCCCCTTAAGGGGAGAAAAATGAAACAAGTTATCCCCTTGAGGAGATTATAGGGGTGTTCTTATTAACAAAAAAACAATAATTCTAAACCCCAATACCATGAATACTATAAATCAAAATCGTTACACTTCAGTTTTAGACACTGTAAAAACCCTTAAAGCCAAATTTGGCTCAACCTGGAAAGACATCAGTCCCAATCATGCAGCGCAAATGTATGTACAAAACCGTTTTAAAACCGGTCTGGACATTGCCAAATACACAGCAGCCATTATGCGTAAAGACATGGCGGCTTACGATGCCGACCAGGCGCAATACACCCAATCTCTCGGCTGCTGGCACGGGTTTGTGGCACAGCAAAATATGATTGCCGTGAAAAAACACCACAAGACCACAGCCAAGCGCTACCTCTACCTTTCCGGCTGGATGGTGGCTGCCCTACGTTCAGAATTTGGCCCACTACCCGACCAGTCTATGCATGAAAAAACAGCAGTTCCGGCATTAATTGAAGAGATTTACGATTTTCTTCGTCAGGCCGATGCCATAGAGCTCAACGATTTGTTTAGACGGTTGGAGCAAGGCGAAGATGTTCAAGACCAAATCGATAATTTTCAGACGCATGTTGTGCCTATCATCGCCGATATCGATGCCGGATTTGGTAATGAAGAGGCCACGTATCTCCTCGCCAAAAAAATGATTTTGGCCGGTGCTTGTGCCATTCAGATCGAGAATCAATTGTCTGATGCTAAACAATGCGGCCACCAAGATGGAAAAGTGACCGTACCACACGAAGATTTTATAGCCAAGCTCAATGCCGTGCGTTATGCCTTTTTAGAATTAGGCGTGGACGAAGGCGTTATCGTGGCCCGAACCGATTCTGAAGGTGCCGGACTTACCCAGAAATTACCCGTGAGTCAAAAACCGGGCGACTTAGCCTCGCAATACCTGGCTTTTGTAGATGTCGAGGAAGTCAATATGGATGAGGTTAAAGACGATGAAGTCCTCTTTAAGCGAGACGGCAAACTGGTAAGACCTGTGCGTTTACCCAACGGCCTTTATCGCTTTGCACCCGATACCAATATAGACCGCGTCGTCCTGGACTGCATCACCAGCCTGCAGAATGGCGCTGATTTGCTGTGGATAGAAACGCCAACGCCCAACGTGAAGCAAATTGCACATATGGTCAACCGCATCAAAGCGGTGGAACCAAAAGCCAAATTGGTGTATAACAACTCGCCCTCATTCAACTGGACGCTAAACTTTAGAGAACAAGTTTACGAAGATATGAAAGACGCGGGCGAAGACGTGTCGGCTTATAATAAAGCCAAGCTGATGGACGCCGTTTACGACAATACTGAATTGTCTAAACGTGCCGACGAAAAAATCAAGTCTTTCCAAAACGATGCGTCGCTAAACGCCGGTATTTTCCACCACCTGATTACATTGCCGACCTACCACACCACGGCCTTACATATGAATGATTTGACCAAAGGATACTACGGCAAAGACGGTATGCTGACTTACGTGAAGGACGTCCAGCGCCAGGAAATCAGAAAGGCAGTGTCTTGTGTTAAACACCAGCGTATGGCCGGCTCTGACCTTGGTGACGACCACAAAACCTTCTTTGCGGGAGAAAAAGCCCTTAAAGCTGGTGGTGCCAAAAACACCTCGCAACAGTTTGAAACGCCAGTAGAAGATGAGGATATTTTAGAGCCTGTAGCTTAGGACGCATGGCCTAAACGAAGCAGAATTTAATTCTGTCTTATCAAGTAAATTTAGTTTATACAATACCCCAAATTTCAAGCCTGCAAGAGTTCAACAATATCTTGCAGGCTTGAAATTCTTTTTTTAAAAAGCGAAGTACGTCAAGCTAAAATTGAAATAATAGCAAGTAAGTATTCCTAATTTTTGTTTCCATTCACATAATTCATCAAATCCACATCATTCCCCAACAAAACATCTTTAGAATTGATGCGTCCATTTGGGCTGTCGTTTTCCAGATTTAAAACCCCACGCGGACAAACCGCTGAGCAGATGCCACAACCCACGCAGGAGGAGCGCACAATATTTTCACCTTTTTGG
>CAYMXD010000130.1:4848-6446 GCA_964394095.1 uncultured Mesohalobacter sp.
CCATTTCGCAATAAGTGGAACAATTTCCGCAGGAAATGCATTGTCCGCCGTTGGTCGTGATTCTGAATTTTGAAAATAAGCGTTGCTGAAATCCTAAAATTGCCGCCATCGGGCAGCCAAATCTGCACCAGACACGATTCCCGAAAATGGGATAAAAACCCGTACCAACAACCCCTGAAAAAATACTACCGATTAAAAAGCCATAAGTGCTCCTTAGCTCGTAAGCATCAAACAAAAACAGTTTGGTTCCTCCAAATGTATGTAAGCCAATCAATACCAAAATTATTCCCAGAAAACCAATAGCTCCGATTTTGGCGTCTTTTTTAAATTGTTCTCTTTTAAACATCATAACCCCAGCAAAAACCAAAGCCAGCAAAACACCAACACTCCATAAAAAGGTATCTCCGTG
Organism: uncultured Mesohalobacter sp.; assembly: GCA_964394095.1. Lineage (GTDB taxonomy): Bacteria > Bacteroidota > Bacteroidia > Flavobacteriales > Flavobacteriaceae > Psychroflexus. Next base: position 5,258 of record CAYMXD010000130.1, read on the forward strand.
TAGCCAATACTGATCGGTAGACAGGTAGGAATAGACCACAGCCGTCGTCATGACAATCACAAACACCAAAACGGCGTGAATCAACCAGCGCTCCAGCTTCCAGGCGTTAAGCGATTTGTCGCTGAGGTGCCTAAAACTGTCCCCGGATGTTTCGGCCAGTCCCCCGCAACCGCAAACCCAAGAGCAGTACCAGCGTTTACCGTAAAAGTAGGTTAGAATAGGTGTGATAATAAAGATAGACGCCACCCCAAAAATCAAAAACGCCAAGCCAATATCCCCGGAACTGATCATGGCATCGACACGATATTGATCAAAATTGTAATAGTTTAAAGGCCAGATGTTTTTTAAATCGTAATACGGTAAATTCAGTTTATCGCCATTTAAACGTGCCATAAATTCCGGAATTAAAAACGCAAAAGACGTCTGAAAAAACATCACTGAAATGGTTCTGATGAGTTGGTATTGACTATGCCTGTATTTCCAAATAAATTTGATGCCAAAACCTAAAATGACTAAGGTGTACAAAGTTCCGTACACAAACCATTGACTCGCTGGATTTCCACTTAAGGCTTTACTCAACGGATCAAATAAGGCAATGATTCCAGTATTTTCCCCGTCTTTCACCAAGCCTAAGTACTCCGGATAAAAATAGAGGATGATGTAAAACCCGGTCAAGCCCACTCCGGTCAGGTAAGCCCATAGGCCTCTTGACGACATGTTTTTAAAAAACACCCCATCATTTTTGATACCCGCTAATGTTCCGGCATAACTCGCTTTGGCGTACCAAATGATGCCACCAATCATGAGTCCCAGCGCCAGACTCAGCCATAAGACCTTTGGTTGAAAAGACACATTAAAAATAGCTAAGACCAAAATTAAAAGACCGGCCATGCCTAAAATTGCTGAAATTTTTTGCTGTGTGTTTAAGAGGTCTCCGGCTCGACCTGTGACGGAAATGTTTTGGGTAGTACTCATATTAAATTTTTTTTAGACCTCACAGGTCTCAGAGACCTGTGAGGTCTGGTTCGAACTATTCATTCAACAATTAATTCCTCAATGATTTCTTGTTTTTGTTTGATTACAAATTTAAAATTATCTTTATTTTCAAAGAATTTAATAGCGCTCTCTCAAACCAAACCTGTGAGGTCTGGATTTAGTTTCATACGTCTATTAATTGCTTATTATATGA
>CAYMXD010000131.1:0-6411 GCA_964394095.1 uncultured Mesohalobacter sp.
GGTGATTGTACCGAAGTGTTTTGAGTTACTACATTAAAAATGATATTACTAAAGTCTGAAGTCGTGGCTAATTCTAATTCATAAAATTCAGCATTGTTGATGGTATCCCAAGTAAATACTGGGTTCAATTCTATCCAATCCCAAGAAAATGGCGAAGAAAATACACTAGTAATATCATCCAAGGGGTTAACTTCTAAAATATTTAATGTGAGATCAAAACTAGATGAAAGTGCACCTGAAGTCGCCGTAACCGTAAATGGATATTCGCCAGGCGTAACGGCAGAAAGGTTATCTATGCTTAAAGTGGTCTGACCTTGATTGGTGATTACAGAAGAACCAAAGGTTGCATTTAAATCTATTGGTAAACCGGATTGGCTAAGCGTAATATTACCCGTAAAACTATCAATTGAATCTACATTTAAATCAAACGTAGCGGTCTCATTTCCACAAAAACTTTTGTAAGACTTATCTGTGGTTATTGCAAAATCAGATTCAGAAATACCGCTTACAATAAGCGAATAATTTTGAAGCAAATCTTGTAAGTTTCCTTTATGGCTGACTTCAATAGTGTATTGCCCTTGGGCGTTTTCAACTTCAACTTTTTCAACATTATCTACTGTATTATCGGCTTTGGTAGCGGCCGCACTTGGGGTAGCAGCAGAAAGTGTCCAAGGTAAAAATTCAGTTAAGGCATCAGGAGCGATAATTTTTAAATCTAAATCATTTACCAATCTCGGCGTGGGATCGTCTGCCGTTGAAGTATCCTGAATAGGCCCGGCAGGGTCTGTCCAGACCAAAGTCGCTACAAGAGGGGTGTTAGAATCTATAGCATTTACCGTAAATGAATAAGTGTCTCCTTCGTTGAGTGTATTTTCCTCAATGATATTTGTAAAGTTGTTGTTGGTAATCAGGTTGGCGGCCGCAGAAGTATCCATTAAACCCCAACCGTATATGTAATCAGGACCGGGATGATTTCCGGCTTCTCTTGCGGAATGAATTATCAAAGCCTTCATGCTCGATGCACTAAGAAAATTGTCGTACATGTTATTGTGGTGTTCGTGTAACAACCCGATGCTTCCACTCACAGCAGGTGCGGCCATAGAAGTCCCTGTTTTAAAAGTATAACTGTCGTCTGCATCAGAATTTGTAGAATAAGTTTGGCGTCCTTTAGCAGATATATCCGGTTTTATACGCCCATCATCGGTTGGCCCCCAACTACTAGTATCCCAAATTTCTACACTGGTATTATCTACATAATTTTCTACTTCTTTTACATTAGCTACACTAAGAATGTTTTTAGCCAAATTATAGCCAGAAATTAAATCATAGCCGTTTTTAGAAGGATTATAAGGCGGTAAGGCATTGTTGCTATTGCCAACAGCAAATACGGGAAGATAGTTTTGAGCATTATAAACAATATTATCTACACCTGCTGTAATATCTAGATATGCACCAAAAAGATTTTCAGGAAGAGAACCTGGTGCAATACCATAAGAATGGTTTGAAATTAGCATGCCGTTAGCAGCTTCGGTTGTCATTTCAGAAAAGTTATTATCAAAATCATACGCAATTAATTCTGCTTCAAATGACATTCCTTTTGCATCCAAATCTATTCCTGTGGCTATCATTGTGCCTGATACATGAGTAGCGTGACTGTTTAAATTATTGGGATTATCCATTTGCATTACACGGCCTACAAGCTCCTGATGGCTTCCTCTTACAATACCACCGTCCCAGATTCCAAAAGTAATACCTTTACCGCTCAAAGCAAGCCCATTGGAACCGCCTTGATATACATTATCAGTATTTATTGTCACTGCAGAGCCTGCGTTAAAAGTCGTATAATAAATCGGAGTACCGTCGTCTAATATCTTTTGAAGGATAGAAATACCTCCATCATCTTTTTGTATAATGATTTCAATATTATTTTCAAGAGCATATTCTACAGCCCTTTGTTTTTCATATCTGTAAATTTCTGAAAACCTTTCAGACATATTGTATAATTTCTCAAGATCATAATTCTGTGTAATAATTTTTCTTTCAGAATCAGTTTGAGCATTAAAACTTTGGAAGAAAACAAAACTGATAACTATTAGATATATATATTTGGTTTTATTCATGAGTTTTGTTTATAAATATCTTGTAAAACTAATTAAATTAGCAATATTTAAAATATATTTGTTTCAAAAATAAGTTAAAATATGAATTTTATAGTATCCAGTTCTTATATGTCCCAAAAACTTCAAGTTTTGGGTGGAATCATCAATACTTCTAATACCTTAGCCATACTTGATAATTTTTTATTTGAATTAAGTTCCAATTCTTTAAAAGTTTCAGCTTCTGATTTAGAAACCAGTATATCAGCACATATTGAAGTAGAGTCTGAATCGGAAGGAAGTTTTGCCATTCCTGCAAAAATTTTGCTAGACACCCTTAAAACTTTTCCAGAACAGCCTCTAACTTTTTCAATAAAAGACAATAATATGGTAGAAATAAGTTACCATGGTGGTAAATCTGAAGTGGCATATGTTGACCCGGAAGATTTCCCAAATACAGTTGAGGTTGAAGATGCATCAAAAACAACAATTCTTGCAGATACATTAGCCACTGCGATTTCTAACACAATTTTTGCGACCGGGAATGATAGTTTAAGACCGGTCATGAATGGTGTGTTTTTTCAATTTCTAGAAAATGATACACGTTTCGTTGGTACCGATGCTCATAAACTAGTAAAATACACCAGGTCTGATATTCAAAGCCATCAAACCGCAGAATTTATAATGCCTAAAAAACCTCTTAATCTGCTCAAATCTGTCTTACTAGGCAGTGAGGAAGACGTAGCCATAGAATACAACGAAACGAATGCTAAATTTTCTTTTGAAAATTACGAACTCAACTGCAGATTAATTGATGGTAAATACCCCAATTACGAAGCCGTAATTCCTAACGAAAACCCAAATAAACTGATCTTAGACCGCTCTCAATTTTTGAATACCGTGAAGCGTATTTCAATTTTCGCCAACAAAACCACTCATCAGATTAAACTAAAAATGACAGGTGCTGAACTTAAAATTTCTGCACAAGACCTGGATTATTCCAATGCCGGCGAAGAACGCCTAGAATGTCAATACCATGGTGATGATATGGAAATAGGTTTCAATTCCCGTTTTCTAATTGAAATGTTGAGTAATATGAGCTCAAAAGAAATTCAATTGAAAATGAGTTTGCCAAATCGAGCGGGGATTCTAACTCCTGTTGATGGCTTGGAAGACGGCGAACAGGTTATAATGCTGGTCATGCCGGTTATGTTAGGGAATTAGATATTTTTATACTCAAAAATTAGTTAATGTTTTATTGAAAAAGATTAACCACTACAATCCTTACCACATTTAAACTATTTTTGCAAATATGTTTAGACGATTTGCTAAGATTTCTCTTATCCTCATTTATCTTGTCATCATTGCAGGAGCAGTTGTACGCATGACCGGTAGCGGCATGGGTTGCCCGGACTGGCCAAAATGTTTTGGGTATTATATTCCGCCAACAGAACAGGAACAATTGGAATGGAAACCCAATCACGATTATTTTAAAGGTCAGGTCATTATCGTAGACCAAGAACTTAAAGTTGCCGAGGAAAAGTTTGTTTCGACTGACAGTTTTACTGATGCCAACTGGAATAATTATGAAAAACATGATTATGCTAAATTTAATGTATGGCATACTTGGATAGAATATATCAATAGGTTATTGGGAGCGCTTTCCGGTGTTTTTATCCTGTTGATGTTTTTGTTTTCATTACGGTATAGAAAAACTAAGCCAAAACTAATTTATTGGTCTCTTATAACGCTATTACTTTTATTATTTCAAGCCTGGCTAGGCGCTACCGTTGTATATTCAAACTTATTACCGGCACGTATCACTATTCATATGCTTGTTGCACTCATTATTGTGGCTTTACTGCTTTATATTGTTTACATTTCAAAAGAAAATATAGACCGAAACCCCACAAATTCAAGGTTTAAATACCTGATCATATTCAGTCTGATTTTATCACTTATTCAAATCGGACTTGGTACACAGGTGAGACAACTCGTTGATGAAACGGTAAGAATGGTCGGGTATAATCAAAAACAACTTTGGTTAGATAACCCGGACATCAAATTTTATATCCACCGATCATTATCTATTTTAGTCCTCTTGACTAATGGATTACTTTGGTACCTCAATAGAAAATATAATTACGGCTTAAATCAGTTGACCAATGCTTTAGTCGCCGTTATCGGTTTGGAAATACTTACCGGGATATTGATGTATTACTTTGATTTTCCTTTTCTCACCCAACCTTTACATTTAGTCATCGCAGCCTTGATGTTTAGTTTGCAATTTTATATCTTCGTAAGTATTCGAACTCAATCGAAAAAAATTCAAATGACATGATTTACAAATTCAGAATAACCCTTGATGTATTAGATGACGTAATTAGGGACATTGCGATTCGGAAAACAGATACTTTTGAAGATTTGCATTTTGCAATAGTTCAAGCCTTTGGTTTTGATGGTGTGGAAATAGCCTCATTCTATAAAGCTGATGATAAATGGAATCAGGGCGAAGAAATCGCTTTGGAAGACATGAGCGATGGCAGGTCAAAATTGAAGACAATGAATGATACCATCCTCGAAGATATGTTATCTGAAAAGCAAACCAAACTCATTTACGTTTACGATTTTTTGAACATGTGGACGTTTTATGTAGAGTTGGCAGACATCTCAGAACCGGAATCTACGAAAAGCTATCCCGATCTACTTTTTGCACAGGGGCAACTCCCTGAAAATCCACCCGAAAAAACATTTGAAGCCGATATGTTCGACCAGTTCAGCGATGAATTTAGTGAAGAATTAGAAAACGATGGTCTTGACCTTGATAATTTTGAAGATTTGGATTTTGATGAGCGATGGAATTAATGAAATTTTGAATTTTAAATTAAGAATTTTGAATTAAATCCTAAAAAATAACTTAAGTTGCTTCTTCAATAAGAATTTACAATGTCTCTTATATGTCAGTTTGCTGCTAACAAAAACCTAAATTCTGCGAAAATCTGCGAAATCTGCGGGAGATGATTAATTGAACTTGTAAATCGCTACCCTGAGCACATTCGAAGGGTTATGAATTTATAATGTTATGAGTTTAAACGTTACAAGCTAAAAGATTTTTACGAAGAAATCAAAAATCTGAAATCAAAAAAGGCTCTCTTGTAACCAAGTTCTTCTGTACTTTCCATTGCCATCATACCGCTCTGCTTGAAGTTGAGTGTTAAACTTACGATCTCTGGGGTCATTACCCACGCCGGAATTATACATCCAATTGCCCCAGTTGCTATGCACGTCATAATCAATCAGCATACTTTCAAAATAAGCCGCTCCAATTCGCCAATCTTGTTTCAAGGTTTTAGACCAGTAACTGGCCACATTCTGCCGACCGCGATTACTCATAAAACCGGTTTGTTTCAATTCAATCATATTGGCATTCACAAAATCATCTTGAGTTCGGCCTTCAGACCATTCTTTAAAGGCAATTTTATTTCTATTCCATTGGTAATCTCTATTTAAAATCCCACCAATTTTGAAAATCGCATTCCCGTGTTTTAAAGACACGTATTTAAAGTAATCTCGCCAAATTAACTCGAATATCAACCAATACGTATCTTGATTTTTTTTGATTTGCTTTTCAAATTTTTTGACTTCAGCATAAATTCGTCGTGGTGAAATACAGCCGTTGGCTAACCAAGGAGAAAATTTAGAGCTGTAATCTTTACCCAGTAGCCCATTTCTGGTTTTTTTATAATATTTCAACTTTTCTGTTTCCCAGAAGTAATAATTCAATCTTTCAAAAGCTGTCGTTTCACCACCTTTAAAGGGAAATGCAGAACGCGGGTCTTTCTCGAAATCATCTAAACCTAAATCTGATAAATTTGGTGAACTATCATGAAAATCTACATAATCATCAATAGATTGTGATTTTGGGATGCCTAAAGCAGCTCTTACCTCAGCTTGTTTTTGGCATTTTTTCCTGAAATTGGTAAAGACTTGCGGGATTTGTTGATACTCTTCAAAAGGTACATCTTGAGGATGAAATAAAAACTGACCCAAATAACTGCAAAAATCAATTGTTTCAAATGTGGATTTCAATTCATTTTCAACCTCTTTTTCCTCAGAAGTCCATTCATCTTGAAAATAAATATTTTTAATACGATAGTCCTCTAAAAGATCTTGAATTTCATCTTTAGGTGATTTCAACGACACTTTTAAGCCTATGTTTAAAGACTTTAAATGTACTTTTAAATCCTCGACAGCTTCAATGATGAATTGTGCCCGAAATGCACCGGTTTTCTTTACACCATAGAAGTAATTTTTA
>CAYMXD010000132.1:0-353 GCA_964394095.1 uncultured Mesohalobacter sp.
AATTAATCCTTAATGATAATAACATAAGAAAAAACAAAAGTAGGCTTTAATTTAATATTGCTAAAAAAAAATTTCAATTAAAGGCTTGAAAATTTCTCATCTATCTTGTTGAATTTTTTGATTCTAAATCAACTATACCTTATTCAACAGTATTGAAATTGAACTCAATTTTATAATCCTTTTGATATACTGCCTCTGTAATTTTAAGGAGTTTCATAGTTATTTAATATTGTTTTACGTTTAATTTTTGAAATCTATAAGTAGCCGGATAATTTATTTTGATATAAAAACATTAAGGCATTAAGGCAGTTAAGCATAAAAACTTAAGGCATCTTAATTTCTTAATCTTAAAA
>CAYMXD010000132.1:453-2255 GCA_964394095.1 uncultured Mesohalobacter sp.
AATAAACTCCGTGTCCTCCGTGTCCCTGTGGTGAAAAAAACATTAAGGCATTAAGGCAGTTAAACATAAAAACTTAAGGCATCTTAATTTCTTAATCTTAAAAAATAAACTCCGTGTCCTCCGTGTCCCTGTGGTGAAAAAAACATTAAGGCATTAAGACAGTTAAGCATAAAAACTTAATGCATCTTAATTTCTTAATGTTTAAATATCAACACATTAATTTTTAATTCTCACGAATCCCCTTTACAAAACCTTCAATACCTGTCAATCCTTCTTTTGCCAACATTTTGATAAACGCACTGCCAATAATGGCGCCTTTAGCATGTGTGGTGGCCTGAGCAAATGTTTCCTGATCTTTGATACCAAAGCCAACGATTTGAGGTGTTTTTAGATCATAACTGCCAATGCGCTCAAAATACTCCAACTGTTCCTTGGCGAAACCACTTTGACTGCCGGTGGTTGAAGATGAAGACACCATATAGATAAAGGAATCTTTGCTTTGCTTATCAATCTGCAATATACGTTCTTTTGACGTTTGTGGCGTAATTAACTGAACGTGTTTTAAGTTGTGATTATCGTAATCATTTTTATGGTGTTCCACCCAGTAATCGTAGGGTAAATCCGGCATAATTAGTCCGTCAATACCAATATCTGAAACGTCTTTACAAAATTTGCTGACCCCGTATTGCAGCATAGGATTAAAGTAGCCCATCACTATTAGCGGGATGTCAACCTGCTGTCTGATATCCTGAATTTGATCGAAAAGTTTTCGAGTAGACATCCCATTTTTTAAAGCCGCTGTCGAACTCTGCTGAATAGTTGGCCCATCAGCCAATGGATCGCTGTAAGGCAATCCAATTTCTACCATATCAACCCCAGTGTCCTGAAGCCGTTTTAATATGTCTACCGTATCGCTTAATTTTGGATAACCCGCTGTAAAATATATCGATAAAAGTTTTTTATTTGCTTTTAACTTTTCTGTTATTCTGTTCATTTATTTGTTGTTACAATAGTAATTTAAGTTTAAAATATATTATTTTAACCACCAAGTTCACGAAGTTTTGCACAAAGATCTCTGAGGTTGAATTTCTATATTTGGCATTAATTACTTATTATTTTTTACATAGTTCTTCAATTTCTTTGTGCCTTCTTGGTGTACTTTGTGGTTATTCCAGCCTTCCTTTCAACCACAAAGTTCTCTACTGAGATGAAATATTAAAGTTTACCATTAATTACTCTTCTAATTCCATGCTTTAATAATACTACATTGAAATTTATTAATAAACCCAATTTAAAATCTCCTAATTTCAAATAAGTTAAGGTTTGTGCCAGATGTATATCGTTTAATGCCTCCACACTTTTTAATTCTATAACTATTTTATGTTCAACTAAAATATCTATCCTATAACCAACTTCAAGATTTACATCTTCAAATGAAAGTGGCATAGGTTTTTGTTTTTCAACATAGAGCCCTTCTTTTTTAAGTTTATAAAATAAACATTCCTGATATACACTCTCTAAGAGACCTGGCCCTAGACCTTTATGTACTTCGATTGCACATCCTATAATTTTATTAGCAATTTGATTTTCAGTCATATCAATATCAAATTTAAACAACAAATTTATTTATAAAAATACGCAGATTTATAAATGTTATTAAAATAATTTAATCTATTACAAATTAAAATAATCAATATAGGTACTCAAATCTTTATCCCCACGACCCGATAAATTCACTACCACCACATCATCCGGTTCAAATTGGCGTTGTTTAAATACTGCAAAGGCATGAGCCGTTTCGA
>CAYMXD010000132.1:2290-6365 GCA_964394095.1 uncultured Mesohalobacter sp.
GGATAATTCCTTCCAACTGACTCAATTCCCATCCTGCCTTCATCGCATCTTCGTCGGTAACGCTTATAAATTCAGCACGCTTTGAGGCATACAAATGCGCGTGCATGGGGCCGATACCCGGATAATCCAAACCTGCGGAAATCGAATAAGGCTCTGTGATTTGTCCGTCTTCATTCTGCATTAGGAGCGTCTTACTACCATGGATAATTCCCTGACGACCTAATTGTGAGGTCGCTGCAGATTCACCTGTTGAAACGCCTTTTCCGGCGGCTTCTACAGCAATAATTTTGACGTCTGTATCGTTTAAAAAATCATAGTAAATGCCGGCTGCATTACTGCCACCGCCAACACAAGCCAACACATAATCCGGTTTTGATTTATGAGATTGAGCTTTCAATTGCTTAATCACTTCCTTAGAAATAACCGATTGAAAACGAGCGACCATATCCGGAAACGGATGCGGACCCACCACTGAACCAATAATATAATGCGTGTCTTCCGGATTGTTAATCCAGTCTCTAATAGCTTCGTTGGTAGCGTCTTTTAGGGTTTTACTTCCCGATTCTGCCGGTACTACTTTGGCGCCAAGCATCTTCATTCGTGCAACGTTTGGCGCTTGACGTTTAATATCGACAGCACCCATATAGATCACACAAGGCATGCCCATCAAAGCACAAACTGTAGCCGTAGCCACACCATGCTGACCTGCGCCTGTTTCTGCAATAATTCGCTTTTTACCTAACTTTTGAGCCAGCAGAATCTGCCCGATGGTATTATTTATTTTATGTGCACCGGTATGACAAAGGTCTTCTCGCTTTAGGTAAATCTGGGTCTGGTATTTCTCACTCAAACGCTTGGAGAAGTACAATGGCGTTGGCCGACCCACATAATCTTTCAGCAGGCTTTGAAATTCGGTTTGAAATTCTTCAGATTCTGATATTTTTAAATAATTTTCGCGAAGCTCCTGTACGTTAGGCATGAGCATTTCCGGGATAAACGCTCCGCCAAACTCGCCGTAAAAGCCTTTGTCATCTGCATTATACTTATTCTCTACCATGATTATGTATTTAAGTTAGTTATAAATGTTTTGATGTCCTCAACTGATTTTAAACCCGGTTTTAGTTCAAACTTTGAATTGATATCAACGCCCTCCATATTTGGGTGCCGGTTATAAACTTCCTTAACGGTTTCAGCATCATCAGGGCCAATTCCACCACTCAATAAAAAAGGTGTCTCTGAGGCATAATGTTCAAGCAACTGCCAGTCAAATTGTTTGCCGCTTCCTCCTTTTAAGGGTGTTTTGGTATCTAAAACGAATTTGTCGATCAAACCTTCGTAAGTTTTAGTCATTTCAAAATCTTCAGCCCTTGCGATAGAAAGGGCTTTCAATAATTCAACCTCCGATGGTAATTTGGCTTTTAAATCAGAAACGTAAGTCTTTGATTCGTTACCGTGTAATTGAATGGCTTTTAAATCCAATCGCTTTTGATTCAGCAATACAAAATCAATTTCAGCATCAACAAAAACCCCGGTTGTTTTGATGTTTTCAAGTTTTGGGAGATTGTTCAATGTAACTAACCTTGGCGATTTTTCATAAAAAATAAAGCCAAAGTAATCGGGTTGAAAAGCAGCAATAGCTTTCAAATTTTCTACATCGTTCATACCACAAACTTTGATTTGCATTATTTTGGATTTTGATTTAAACGTTCCATAAACTGCTTTGCAGTCTGCCCGGGATTATCCGTTTTCATAAAATGCTCACCAAGCAAAAATCCTTGATACCCACTTTCTTTCAATGCTAAGATATCTTTTGCATTTTTTATCCCACTTTCCGAAATTTTCACAACATCTTTTGGAATGTGCTGAATCAACTCGTGGCTAGTGTCCAGGTCGACTTCAAAGGTTTTGAGATTTCTGTTGTTTACACCAACAATATCAATACTATCACAAAAAGAATTCTCTAATTCCTCCAAACTATGCACCTCCAAAATACTCTGCATGCCCAATTCACGGGCTAATCCTGAAAATTGTTTGATCTCCTGAGGTGTCAAACAAGCAGCTATCAACAAAATAACATCGGCGCCATGCGCCTTAGCTTCTATAATTTGATACTCATCGACCATAAAATCTTTGCGCAGCAGCGGCAAATTGCAGGATGAACGTGCCAAAAGCAAGTCCTCCAGACTTCCTCCAAAATACTTTTGTTCAGTTAATACAGACATCCCGGAGGCTCCAGCACCTTCATAAGCTTTGGCCACCTCAAAAACATCAGTTTTAAAATTGATGTGTGGCTGACTTGGTGAACGCCGTTTATGTTCTGCAATCAAACCAAAGTCAGAATTCAATATGGACTTGGTTAGCGGCCTGCAGGCCTTTTCAAACAATGGCATTTGCTCCAAATTTTTGGTGCTGACCACCTGCTTTTTGTAGGTCAGTAATGTTTTCTTGAATGCTGTGATTTCGTCTAAAATATGCATGATAGAGCCCCTCTAAATCTCCCCAAAGGGGAGACTTTTATTAATTTATGTACTAAATAATTTTTCATTATAAGTTTTATTAATTTGACAAATTGATTAGTGTTCTGAACTTTAAGAGTGCTTCTCCTGATTCTAATGAGATTTTGGCTTGTTCGAAAGCTTCTTCAAGCGGAATATCCTTTGAGGTGGATATCGCCAGAGCCGCATTGGCACAAACGGTGTTGATCTGCGCCTCGGTTCCTGAATTTTCGAGAACCCCTGTAAAAATACCGGCAGCGTCTTCCACCGTATTTCCGCCATAAATGGCCTCTGGAGCATGAGTACTCACACCAAAATCTTCTGCATTTACGAGTCGGTCTTGTTTATGGGTCACCACTTTGGCTGACTGTGTTAATGAAATTTCATCATAGCCGTCAAGCGCGTGGACAATGGCGTATGTTTTTTCTTGTTTTTGGTATAAATAAGCGTATAACCTTAGCAATTGCAAGCTGTAAACCCCGACCATTTGTTTGTTGGGATTAGAGGGGTTGACCATCGGCCCCAGCATATTGAAAAATGTTTTAAGCGCCAAAGATTTACGAATTGGCGCCACGCTTTTCATGGCCGGATGAAATAATGGCGCATGAAGAATACAAATATTAGCCTCATCCAGGCATCGCTTATGAAAATCCTCGTTCTGCTGAAATTTGAGTCCGAGATGTTCCAATACATTAGACGAGCCACTGACTGAGGATACGCCGTAGTTGCCGTGTTTAGCCACATTTACGCCGGCTCCTGCCGTCACAAAAGCCGCTAAAGTTGATACATTAAATGTGTTTTTTGAATCGCCTCCCGTCCCACATAAGTCAATTGCATCATAGTCTGATAAATCAAGCGGATGGCACAATTCTAAGAGTGCTTCTCTAAAGCCCTCGAGTTCGTTTAACGTGATGTTTCGCATCATAAAAACCGTCAGGAATGAGGCGATTTGCACTTCAGAAAATTCTTCAGTGGAAATCCGCCTTAAAATCTGACTGGCTTCGTCCTTAGACAAGGTTTCAAATGCTATTAGTCTGTTTAGTATGTTTTTCATAATTAGTTGAGCCCCCAAACCCCCGAAGGGGGCTTTTTTTTATTAGGAACATAAAAGTCCCCCCTCGGGGGATTTAGGGGGCTTTTTCAATCCAATTTTTAATTATCCTTTTCCCCTCCGGCGTTAGCACAGATTCCGGATGATATTGCACGGCTCTTACATCATAGGTTTTATGACGAAGAGACATGATATGGCCGTTTTCATCCAAACTGGTGGCTTCTAAAACTTCAGGTAAATCTTTATGAACCACCCAGGAATGGTATCGCCCCACATCAATACGTTTTGGCAAACCTTTATAAAGTGGTTCGTCCTCTACTGTGATATCAATTGAAGTGGCAATACCATGATACACCTGTTTTAGGTTTTCTAAAGTCCCGCCAAAAACTTCCATAATGGCCTGCTGTCCCAAACAAACCCCTAAAATGGGTTTAGTTTTATAATATTGCTCTATCACAGCTTTCAGTTGTCCGGCTTCATCGGGGATGCCTGGTCCCGGTGACAGCAATATTTTATCATAGACTTCAAC
>CAYMXD010000133.1:0-6332 GCA_964394095.1 uncultured Mesohalobacter sp.
CGGTAGAAATCAAAGTGATAAATGGGTTTATCTTTAGCCAAATATTCATTCACCAAAGAATACGTTGGGCTGGACACATTGTCCTCACTGTCCAAAACCTTGACCAAGGCTTTAATTAAAGTGGTTTTTCCCACACCCATTTCCCCAAAAAACAAGAAGGTTTTACAGGTTGAGTTGTTTAAAATATAACGGGCAACCTCTTCAAGATTGTCTAAACCATAAGTCATGTTATGAAGTTTTTTGAAATACAAATTTAGTGCTTTAATTTAAGAATTAAACACCCTCCTTAATCCCTGCCTTTGCCGTCCTCAGTGAGGCTCCCTTACCGAAATAAATACGGCACAAGACAAGGGACGAAAGATAAAGTCTCACCCTTTGGGGGAGATTTAGAGGGGGCTCTGAGGCCTAACCCTTCGGCAAAAATACAGTAAAAGGTATAATCATTTCCTCTAGAGATATACCACCATGTTGGAAAGTATTTTTGTAGTACTTTACATAATAATTGTAATTATTAGGATAAGCTAAAAAATAATCCCCTTTGGCAAACACGAAAGAACTACTCATATTGATACTGGGCAGTCTAACTGATGATGGATTTTTTACGGCATAGACTTCTTTGTCATTATAGGTCAGGCTTCGTCCGGTTTTATACCTTAAGTTGGTACTGGTATTTTTATCGCCAATCACTTTTGAGGGGTTCTTTACATTAATGGTGCCATGGTCGGTGGTTAAAATCAATTTAAACCCAAGGCGTTGAGCTTTGATGATAATTTCAAGTAAAGGTGAATTTTGGAACCAGCTTTTAGTCAAAGATCGATAAGATTTATCATTAGACGCCAACTCCTTAATGACCTGCATTTCGGTTTTGGCATGAGACAACATGTCAACAAAATTATAGACAATAACTGTAAGGTCGTCATTTTTGTACTGCCCAAAGTTATCAGCTAGTTGTCTTCCGCCATCAAGAGTAGTGATTTTATGGTAATTGTGTTTTATGTTTAAACCCAATCGCTTTAATTGGTTATCTAAAAATTCTGCTTCGTGTAGGTTTTTTCCGCCTTCATCAGTATCGTTCAGCCATAATTTGGGATATAATTTCTGCATATCCAAAGGCATAAGACCAGAAAAAATAGCATTTCTGGCATATTGCGTAGCTGTTGGAAGTATGCTGTAAAAAGCCTCTTCCTTGTTTTTTTTGTAATGGTTATTAATAATGGGCTCAATAGCTTTAAGCTGGTCGTAACGCAAATTATCGACCACGACAAGCAGAGTAGGTTGATCGCCTTTTAACTCCGGAATGATTTTATTTTTAAAAAGTTGGTGGGATAGAACCGGTGCATCATCCTCATTTCTATCAAACCAGGACTCGTAGTTTTTTGAAATAAACTTAAAAAAAGCAGTATTGGCTTCTTTCTTTTGGGTTTCTAATATTTCAGTCATAGACGAATCGTCAAGCTGGTCGAGCTCCATTTCCCAATATAGTAACTGTTTGTACAACTCCACCCATTCTTCATGAGAGTTGACCTGCGACAAATCCATTGAAATTTTCCGGAACGCCTGCTGGTATTGTGATGTGGTATGTTCAGAGACTAATCTACTATGGTCTAGGTTTTTCTTAAGACTTAATAATATCTGATTAGGATTTACAGGTTTAATCAAATAATCAGCGATTTTTGATCCGATAGCTTCTTCCATGATATACTCTTCTTCACTCTTGGTAATCATCACTACTGGCAGGTTACTTTGTTTAGATTTTATTTCAGCCAGGGTGTCTATACCAGAAAGTCCTGGCATATTTTCGTCTAGAAATACCATATCGAAGTCATCTTTATCAATAACTTCAATGGCTTCCATACCACTTTGACAGGTGGTGACATCGTAGTTTTTCTTTTTCAAAAACATGATGTGAGGTTTTAGTAAATCTATTTCATCATCTACCCAAAGTATCTTTATGTTGCCCATATAATTTATATTTGTTGAAATTAAGCGAATTTATTTTGAAAAAACAAAACAAGCTCAAGATTATAAACGACCCAATATATGGTTTTATTACCATACCAAGCGAACTCATTTTTGATATTATTGAGCATCCCTATTTTCAGAGGCTCAGAAGAATTACACAAATGGGATTTTCTCACTTGGTTTATCCTGGTGCTCAACATACCAGATTTCAGCATGCATTAGGTTGTTTATTTTTAATGCAAAAAGCGCTCCAAACTTTAAAATTTAAAGGTGTAAACATTACAAAAAAAGAAGAAGAGTCTACACTCATTGCCATATTGCTTCACGATATTGGTCACGGTCCTTTTTCTCATGCCCTAGAAAACAGCCTGATTGAAGGCTTAAGTCACGAGAGGCTATCTATAGAATTCATGATAAACATGAACAAACAATTTGAAGGTAAGCTGGATTTAGCCATCGAAATATTTTCAGGTCAATACCACAAAACCTATCTCAATCAGCTCATTTCCGGTCAATTAGATATAGACCGATTGGATTATCTCAAACGGGATAGTTTCTACACTGGTGTAGCTGAAGGCAACATCAACTCCGACCGTCTTATTGCCATGCTCAATGTAAAAGATAATACCTTGGTGATAGAAGAAAAAGGCGTCTATTCGGTTGAAAAATTTCTGCTGGCCAGACGATTGATGTATTGGCAGGTGTATTTGCACAAAGCAGGTTTAGGGGCAGAGCTAATTTTGATTAACATTTTAAGGCGTGCAAAAGAATTGGCGCAGAGGGATAAACATTTGTGTTCAAATAAAGTCCTGAGCTTTTTTCTGAAACATAATATTTCAGAAGAAAACTTTCAAACCGATATCTTAGAATGTTTTGCACAATTAGATGATTACGATATCATTTCAGCCATCAAAGAATGGCAAAACCATGACGATGTGATTTTAAGTGAACTCTGTAAAATGATCATCAATCGAAAGTTATTTAGGGTAAAACTCAATAAGAAAGCTTTCAGTGTTTCAAAAATTGAAAAATTGAAATCGAAAATTCAAAAGAAATATAAAATTTCAGAAGTAGACACTAATTACTTTTTATACCACGGAAGCACATCAAATCAGGCCTATAATTATGATTACCAACAAATAATGATACTATACAAAAATGCTAAGACCAAAGAAATTTCTCAAATATCAGATCAACTTAACTTAAAAACGCTTGCTCTGCCAGTGATTAAGTTTTATATCTGCTATCCCAAAGATTTAGTTTAAGTTTTTTTTCTATTTTTGTCAAAATGAAATTTAAAGCAAGGCAAATAGCAGAACTACTCGGCGGAGAAATTGTTGGTAATCAAGACGCCGAAGTTGATAAACTTTCAAAAATTGAAGAAGGTGAAGAAGGTTCTTTAACTTTCCTCGCCAACCCTAAATACACATCATATATTTATACCACTCAAGCTAGTATCTGTATTGTAGCTGATGATTTTGAACAAACACAAGACCTTAATACAACCCTCATAAAAGTTAAAAATCCCTACGAGTCTTTTTCTAAACTTTTAGAATATTACAATCAAATTAAGTTAGATAAGTCGGGGATTGAAGATCCTACTCATATTTCAAATAGTGCATCTATTGGCGATAATGTTTACATTGGTGCATTTTCATACATAGGAGATAACGCAAAGCTTGGAGATAATGTAAAAATTTATCCGGAATGCTATATAGGCGACAATGTCGTACTCGATGATAATACTATTGTGTTTGCGGGTTGTAAAATCTATTCAGAATCTGTTGTAGGCAAAAATTGTGTTATACATAGCAATGTGGTTATAGGTGCAGATGGTTTTGGGTTTTCTCCTAATGATCAAGGCGTTTACAAAAAAGTCCCTCAAATTGGCAACGTTATCATTGAAGATTATGTAGATATCGGTGCAGGTACTACCATAGACCGAGCAACACTTGGCTCTACATTGATAAAAGCAGGCGTAAAATTAGATAATCAAATTCAAATTGCTCACAATGTAGAAATTGGCAGTCATACTGCTATTGCGGCACAGACGGGTATAGCCGGTTCTACAAAAATTGGTAAAAATTGCCTTATTGGCGGCCAAGTTGGTATCGCCGGCCATATGACTATTGGTGATCGTGTAAAAGTACAGGCACAAACAGGTATTGGGAGAAATATAAAAGATGATGAAGTTATTCAGGGTTCTCCTGCAATTGGGTATGGTGATTTTAACAAATCTTACGTTTATTTCAAAAATTTACCTAATCTTGTCAAAAAATTAGAAACCCTCGAAAAAAAACTTCATGCTTATGAAGAACAACAAACCAAATAACCAAACCACCATTAAAAATGAAGTCAGCCTGGAAGGGGTCGGGCTTCATACCGGTAAAAATGTCAAGCTCACATTTAAACCTGCAGTTGCCAATCATGGTTACGCTTTTCAAAGAGTTGACTTAGAAGGACACCCTATTATCCCTGCAGACGCAAATTTGGTAACAGATACCCAACGCGGGACGACATTAGAAAAAAATGGGGTCAATATTCAGACAACAGAACACGTTTTAGCGGCGTGTGTAGGTTTAGACATCGATAATGTAATGATTGAACTCAATGCTTCAGAGCCTCCAATTATGGACGGCTCTTCAAAGTTTTTTGTTGAAGCTCTGGAAAAGGCCGGAAAAGTTGAGCTTGATGCAAAACGAGAAGAATATATCGTGAAAGATGTCATTTCTTTTGCTGACGATGATGGTTCTGAAATAATTTTAATGCCTGCCAACAACTACCAGGTTACTACCATGGTTGATTTTGGAACTAAGGTTCTTGGCACACAAAATGCTTCTATCAAATCTGTTGATGAGTTTAAAGACCAGATCGCAAGTTCCAGAACCTTTAGCTTTCTTCATGAAATAGAAATGCTCTTAGACCACGGATTGATTAAAGGTGGTGATTTGAATAACGCCATTGTTTATGTCGATAAAGACTTAAGTCCTAATACAGTTGAAAAATTAAAAAATGCTTTTGGTAAAGATGAAATACATATCAAACCCAATGGCATCTTAGACAATCTTACATTACATTATCCTAACGAAGCTGCCAGACACAAGTTGCTTGATGTGTTAGGAGATTTGGCATTAACCGGAACAAGGATAAGAGGTAAAGTGATTGCCAATAAGCCCGGGCATACGGTAAATACGCAGTTTGCAAAAAAACTGTCTAAAATCATAAAGGCAGAAAAAAGAAATAAGGTTCCCAAAATAGACCTCAACAGTTCACCATTGTTTGATGTTTCAGAAATCATGAATCGTCTACCACATAGACCACCATTTTTACTGGTTGATAAAATATACGAACTATCAGACAAGCATGTAATTGGTGTAAAAAACGTCACTATGAACGAACCTTTTTTTGTAGGCCATTTTCCCGGTAAACCTGTTATGCCGGGCGTTCTTCAGGTTGAAGCTATGGCACAGACCGGTGGTATTTTAGCCTTGAGTACAGTTGAAGATCCGGAAAATTACCTCACTTTTTTCATGAAGATGGATAATGTTAAATTCAAACAAATGGTAATGCCTGGTGATACACTCATTTTTAAATTAGAACTTATTTCTCCAATACGACGTGGGATTTGTCATATGCAAGGTTATGCCTACGTGAATGGAAAACTAGCATCAGAAGCTGAGCTTATGGCTCAAATTGTAAAACAAAAATAAAATTATGAATCAACCTTTAGCCTACGTGCATCCTGGTGCTAAAATCGCCAAAAATGTCGTTATAGAACCCTTCACTACGATTCACAACAATGTTATAATTGGTGAAGGATCGTGGATTGGATCTAATGTCACTATCATGGAAGGAGCACGAATCGGCAAAAATGTAAGTATTTTTCCAGGTGCTGTTATTTCTGCCGTTCCTCAGGATAAAAAATTTAATGATGAAGATACGGTAACAGAGATAGGAGATGGAACCACAATAAGAGAATGCGTAACCATAAATCGAGGTACATCAGACCGCAACAAAACCAAAGTTGGTAAGAACTGCTGGATTATGGCCTATTGTCATATTGCTCACGATTGCATTGTTGGCGATAATTGTGTGTTTTCTAATAATAGTACTCTAGCAGGACACATTACAGTTGGTGACTATGTTGTATTAGCAGGAATGGCCGCTGTTCAGCAATTTTGCAGTATTGGCAAGCATGCTTTTATAACCGGTGGTTCTTTGGTTAGAAAAGATGTACCACCTTTTGTAAAAGCGGCAAGGGAGCCGTTATCTTATGTTGGCATCAACTCAGTAGGCTTAAGACGGCGTGGTTTTGACACCGAAAAAATTCGTGAGATTCAAAATATATATAGAATTTTATATCAAAGAAA
>CAYMXD010000134.1:0-6298 GCA_964394095.1 uncultured Mesohalobacter sp.
TTTCTTTGCATGTTATATGAATTGGAATATGGTCCGCGACCATTCAGGGACTACCCACTACCAACTACTCAGTGTCCCGTCGCTTCACCAGCGCCACTTGGGATTCTGATGTTTTCAACAATTTCCTGTACATCCTCAGGCGGAGCAGCGGTAACTTTACTCACTACAATAGATATCACAAAGTTAACGACCATGGCCACAGAACCAAATCCTTCCGGAGATACACCAAACCAGTAATCATCGGCTGTTCCACCGCCAAATAAGTCGAATTTAAATTTCAGCATATAGAACAACATTAAGGAAATACCGACAATCATTCCCGATATCGCCCCTTCTTTATTCATCTTTTTGTAAAAAATACCGAGTATGATGGCAGGGAAGAATGAGGCTGCGGCTAATCCAAAGGCCAGAGCGACGACAGCAGCCACAAAACCGGGTGGATTGATACCGAAATATCCGGCAACAACAACTGCTACAACAGAAGCAAGACGCGCAGCGATTAATTCGCCTTTATCAGAGATTTTAGGATAAATCATTTTCTTAATTAAATCATGAGATACAGAAGAAGAAATGACCAATAGTAAACCGGCAGCAGTCGATAAAGCAGCGGCTAAACATCCAGCCGCAACTAAAGCAATAACCCAGTTTGGTAAATCTGCAATCTCAGGATTGGCCAATACCATAATGTCTCTGTCCACATATAATTCATTATCATTAGCCGACGCATTGGTGACCACACGCTGACCAACAGACCCAGTTTCACCATTTAAAAATTCTGGACCTTTACCTTCTATGGCCTTACCACCATTCATGCCCTCGCCGAGGTACTGCACTTTGCCATCGTCATTTTTATCTATCCAACCGATTAAGCCTAAATCTTCCCAGGTATTAAACCAGGCTGGAAGTTCTTTATAAGGCCTATTGGTTACGGTTTCCATTAAGTTAAGTTTAGCAAAAGACGCCACAGCTGGGGCTGTGATGTATAAGATACCAATAAATAAAAGCGCATATCCTGCAGATTTTCTGGCATCCTTTACACGTTTTACGGTAAAGAATCTCACAATCACGTGAGGTAATCCAGCTGTACCTACCATTAAGGCCAAAGTTATAGCAAAAACATCTATCATGGGTTTGGAGCCTTCGGTATAGGCATTAAAACCCAGCTCCTGACTAAGGCCGTCGAGCTTGTCCAGCATATAAGTATCAGGGTTAGAAGCCAAGGTATCACCCATACCAAGCATAGGAATGGGATTATCTGTCATTTGTATTGAAATGAAAATTGCAGGGACAAGAAAGGCAAAAATCAACACGCAATATTGAGCCACCTGAGTGTAAGTAATCCCTTTCATGCCACCGAGAACGGCGTAAAATAAAACGATTATCATTCCAATGACCACTCCGGTTTCAATTTCAACTTCCAAAAATCTGGAGAATACCACACCTACACCGCGCATTTGTCCAGCGATATAAGTAAATGATACCAGAAGCGCGCAAATTACAGCAACACCACGAGCGGTATTAGAATAATAGCGATCACCAATAAAATCTGGTACTGTAAATTTTCCAAATTTCCTCAGGTAAGGGGCGAGGAGGAGGGCGAGTAGAACGTATCCACCGGTCCATCCCATCAAGAATACGGATCCATCATACCCCATGAAAGATATGATACCTGCCATCGAAATAAATGAGGCGGCAGACATCCAGTCTGCTGCTGTGGCCATACCGTTGGCTAATGGCGAAACACCACCGCCGGCCACGTAAAATTCTTTGGTTGAGCCTGCGCGGCTCCAAATAGCAATACCAATGTATAAAGCAAAGCTAAGTCCAACAAATATATAAGTTAAAGTTTGAGCATCCATAGTTTTTATTGTTTATCGAATCCGTATTTTTTGTCTAATTTGTTCATTAATCTTACGTATACAAATATCAAAACGATAAATACGTATATAGAGCCTTGTTGTGCAAACCAAAAGCCAAGCTTAAAGCCCCCAATGGTTATTTCGTTTAAAACATCCACTAAAAGAATGCCTGCACCGTAGGATACCGCAAACCATATCGTTAACAATATGACCAGGTATTTTAAGTTCTCTCGCCAATATTTTGTGGCGTGCTTTTGTTTTTCTGAAGTGTTATCTTCCATAGTTATTGATTTATTTATTGATTTTTATAAGAAAATGTGGGCTTGAATGGTTAAAACGTTTCTGTTATCGGCACCAAATGCGCCGCTCTTTCCTGTTAGGTATTCTGCTGTTATTTTGGCAAAATGACCGTTTATAAAGTAATTTAATCCTATTCCAAATTCATTGGCGTTATCAGGAGTAAAATCAAGAGATTGATTATTGTATTTTACATAAGGCATTAGTTTAAAGTCTTGAAAGAGTAAGCCTACTTGACCATGAACAATAGTCCCTGAGGATGGTACTAAGCCACCGCCGGGTGTACCTGCGGTATCTCCATAATTGTAATTGTAATAAGCCCCAAGTGCACTTATAGCTAATTTGTCATTGATTGGTGCATCATAGAAGGCATCGGCTGCAAAATGAAAAATAGATTCTCTATTATCTAACGTATTAACAGCTAAAGCATCTGGATGGTAATGGAAACCTGCGCCAAGACTTAGCACTTTTTTCTTACCTAAATATGTGCCCACAAAATAGGGCAGTTTATCAGATTCTTTGTCGAATAGATCGTACTTAAAATAGCCTGCATAGTTCCAGGTGCCGGTACCAATGCTATTATCAACTTGAAATGTAGCTGTTGAACCTAAATTATCCGGTACTCCATCACCATTTTCATCAGCACCAAAATTGTCTCTGGCATTGTTAGCAGAAACTCTATACCCAAACTTTCCTAAAGTACCTTTGGCGTAAATGCCTAAATGACGAGCAAATTGGTCACTTGTAGTAATATTAGACCAGGGAAATAATCTTGCATCGGAAACAGAAGCACCACCCATACCACCGGGATTGTCTAGTGTCATCATGTTAAGTGTACTTTGATTGGTTAACCTTGAAATACCATTCCAATAATGCAAACCTGACCCCACGTGTAACTTTTCCGGAACAATAGCAAATTCTGCCCAGGCATCGTGCAGGAATAATAAGCTCCTTTGGTTATCGGTTTGAGAATTTGGGTTTGCAGTCAATTGACTTGCACCTAAGCTGTTTAGGCCAAAATGGGTTAAAATTAAAAATCTTGGAGATATCTGAGCATAGGCTAAAAATCTTGATCTTCTAATTTGAAATTTTGGGCCTTTTTGCTCTGATGTGCCCTGCATCCACATTTGATGCCAGGTAATGAATCTGATATACTTGCTGCCATCTTCATTTAATTTTACTTTTAAGGGCCTGTAGGAATGATCCGGGTCTGAATCTTCCTGCTGTCCCCAATTCACAAATGGTATAAAAACCATCAATAAAAGTATTAAGCTAATTTTTTTCATGAGATATTTGGTTTATTAACGAAAACGTTTGAATTTTCACCAAATATGAAATGAAACAAGTGTTAAATAAAATTTAGTATATATATTTGTAAATTACTATAGTTAATCTCTGAAACGCTCCCATTTTATGAGCATAAACTTATCTCCTAGTTCAGTTACTATAACCCCGGCTCCATTAACATTTTCACGCTTTGAAAAAAAATTGGCTAACTCATCACTGGTCAAAATTTTATAGGTGGGATGGTAATCGGTTTGGTGAACTTGTTTGATGTTATGCTTTCTCACCCACTTCATAACCGTAACGTGAGAGACGCCGAGTATGCGTTCTATTTCTCGATAAGATAAGCCTTCAAGGAAGAGTTGTAGGGCTTTAGTGACATAATATTGATCTATGCGTTTTCCGAGTTTATTAACTGTAAAATGATAATTACAGGTTTTGCATTTATAACGCTGTCTATCATTTAGTACTCCACTTTTTATGATTTTTTCTGATTGACATTGGGGGCAAGTTTGCATAACTATATATATTTAGCACAAATATAGTAAATTAGCAAGATAATTGAACATCTGCCTGCTGTTTTTACATTTAAAGAGACTGTAGCGTCCTTTAGCAGTTTTTGTTTTTTGGTTTTAACATATTGTAATTTAGATAATAACAATATATGTTGAGTGTAAGGATTCAAAAAATAGGAAAGTGCTTTAAGCTTTAATTTCAATTTTGTTTTAAGGTTAAATCTTTAAAGACAACACCAATTCTAATATTACTTACCGATTCATTATAATTGATAAGGTCTTCACTGTAGCCGCTAAAATATTGCATGTACAAAAATTGATTGCTGTTTTTTGAAATTTTATAACTGATACCTGCTTTAATATTACCCTGTAATTTCTTGTCATAGGCAGGCTGCACATCGAGTTCAAAAAATAAATTTCTAAACACATTGTAAGTCGCTCCAAAATTGAAGAACCCCCTATATGAAGTAATGTCATCATTATCGTCCATATTTGCAACAGGTACCCATACTTTTGCTCTAAAGTGCAGATTATCCTGTAGGGGTTTAAAATAACTCAGTGATAAAAAATTCCAACTTCTACTATTATCGCCATCTCTTCCGTTACTTTCATGCTCAAAGGCCAAATGCAAGCTAAAATCAAAAACTTTATTCTTAAAAAATAGTTTTGAAAAGCCAAAGCTTGGGTTATAGTTAGTTTCTCGAAATGGAAAAGATTCCTTATAGATGTCCCAAAATGATTTTTGTCGATACGTTACGTAGGGAAACACATCTAATGGTAGGTCTCTATTGTAAAGCCTTTGTTTGAAGCCGATTTCAAATTTGGCATCACTCCCGGATTGCATGAAGGCATTAGAGTGGGTAGTTGTCCCCGTTATAAAGTAGTTATCACCATAAATACTAAAGGCCGGTAAACTTCTGACGTGATTTTTATAATTGGTTTGATTTATAGTTAATGTAGAATCCTGATATGCAAAATTTATTACCGCCGTAGATTGAGCTATAAGCATCTCTATATGGAGTGAGACCAATATTAAAAATATAAGAATGGATTTTGAATTCAATGTTATAAATTTATTTTTAAATATTAAATATTAAAAATTAGACTACTACAAACTTAACTTTTTTAATACAAAAGGCATAGTATAGGTATAAAGTGAATGAATACTGCTAAGAATAGTGTTGACTTAAGGATTTAATAAACACAAGGAATAATTTAAAATAGAGGGCATAATTTTTATTATTAATAGTTATTTCGAGATTGTGAAAAAGAATTACAAAAAATTGCCAATGGCATTTTACACCTTAGACACGGAAAAATCAGCCTACAAAAATTTACTCCGGATGGGCTGAGTAGAGCTATCGAGATGGTCTATAATAGAATAATAATATTGACTTAGGCACTTACTTAATACAATAAAAAATAATTTTTAAATAATACTAATATCAAGTAAGATGCATATTATCAACGTATTAATCTATATTTTTAAGTATAAATTAGCTTTACCACAGACCTGTCTGCCGACAAAGGCAGGGGCTCACAAAGTAGGAATTTATTTTTATGTGATTGAATGTCAGCATAAAAATGTATTAGTTAAACGCCTAAGACCATAATAATAAATGTAAAAAAGAGAAGTATATTTAAATTTATAAGATCTTAAAAAAAATAATGTTAATGATAAGCTTGGATTTTCATCATTTAGATACAACTAATCTTATTGAATTTTTAGGGTTTTTATGCTTTTATGATAATAATCATTAATGATTTGATAGGTTTGTTTGTTAAAGGGGTGTATTTTTGAGGTTATATGATAGTTGGCTGTAATTTAATTAATCTTCTGAATTCTTTTTTTGAGACTTTATTCCTAAACAAAAACCGAGACTAAACTAACAACTGTCCCGCCAGCTATTACGCCTCCAACAACATCTTGCCCTATAGAAGCGAGATAAGTACCACACCCAATACCTGCTAATCCAATAATCAGTCCAAAAATTTGACCCAATTTACTTTGTGATGATTGACTTGCAACTAAACCACTTTCAATTGAAATTCTATGATTTTGTTGATTTTCAGCCATTTTCATAATACGGTCTGCTCCTTCTGGAATAACGGAATCATATTTTATAAGTGTTTCTGCATCTGGCAAAGGACCCGAATGAGACTTTTCTTGTATTAAAGTAAAAGATAAACTTTGTAAAATTTCAAGTTTTTTATTCTTTGGTAAGCCATCAAAAATTTTAGGATTGATATTTTTAAGCTCTTCTTCTAATTCCTGTAACTCTTCTGGAATTTTTATTTTCGTCGGCTTATTATTCTGTTGTTTATTGCTCAATTTAAAGTTAC
>CAYMXD010000135.1:0-6268 GCA_964394095.1 uncultured Mesohalobacter sp.
AAAAGTTATTTAGAGGAGGAAGTGATAAACGTTTAAGATACTTGGAGTCTTTCACATCTTTTATAGAAATAAAAACTACTATTTTAACCGCAAGGAGCGCAAAGCTAACCGCAAGGAACGCAATGATTTTAAGCTAAATATATAGAATATAATCTACAAATTTGGCCAAATTTGTAGAATTAGTATGGTTTGATAAAATAATCGCATACATTTTATCTTGTAAATTACTAACTATCTTTACTTTGTTATACAGAAAACAAATTTTGAACTATTTATTATATTTTGAACATAAAACATATAAAATGTGAATTACAAAATATCATTTCAGAAAAGAGCAACTCAAGCGATGATGAAATTATCCAAGCAGCCGCCAGTTACCTTAGAAATGGCGAGGAAGCAAGCAAAATGGCTAAAAGAGAATTCTAAAACAAAACACAACACAAGGAAATCAAATAAAAATTATATAAGACCTTAGCGCCTTAGCGCCTTAGCGAGAAAACTAAACATCATGAGTAATACAACTATATCCCAACAACTCGACACCGCTGCCACCACAGCCACACCAATCGCTCAACCTTCTGAAAGCGTCAAGTTTTCATTAGAAGAAGCTTATAAAATTCAACAACAGCTAATTCAACATCGTTTAGATAGAGGCGAAACCATTACAGGTTACAAACTCGGGTTTACCAGTAAAGCCAAAATGCAACAAATGGGCGTTGATGATTTGATTTGGGGGGTGCTGACCGATCACATGGAAATTCAACCCGACTCGCAAATCGATTTAAATCAATACATTCACCCAAGAGCTGAACCGGAAGTCGCGTTTAGAATTTCAAAACCCATAGACCGTCAATTGACTATGCAAGACCTGCCACAATTCATCGATAAAATGGCGGTAGCGATTGAAGTCATCGATTCGCGGTATAAAAATTTTAAATTTTCTTTGGAAGATGTTATTGCTGATAATTGTTCTTCAATTGGTTACTGCATAGGCGAGTGGCAAGATTTACAAGATGATATTACGGGTTTACCTATCCAGCTGAAATTTAATGATAAAGTAGTTCAAGATGGAATGACCCAAGCCATTCTCGATAACCCGTATCAATCTGTGATAGAACTCTCACGTCTCGCCTCAGAAATTAACCTTGTCTTAAAACCCGGACAAATTATTCTGGCTGGTGCCGCCACCGCTGCTGAGTGGTTAAAGCCAAACACCAGTATTTTAGCTCACTTAGAAGGTTTTGGTGGTGTAAATTTTAAAACTTTATAGTTTTTCCTCCCAAATTTCCTCCAACTCCTCAAGCGACTTGCCTTTGGTTTCAGGAATATATTTTAGAATGAAAATAATCAAAATAATCATAAATCCAATAAAAATAAAATAGGGCAGAGAGCCATTCCAAAATGGGCTATCATTAAGTTCACTTTCCATCACAACAGGAAAACTTTGAGACACAATATAGTTGGAACCCCATTGTGCTGCTACCGCCACAGACATGGCCACACTTCTTATGCGGTTGGGGAACATCTCCGATAAAACCACCCAAACCACTGGTCCCATAGACATGGCAAACGAAGCGATAAACAACAATACGCCAATTAAAGACACCAACCCAACGGCGTCGTATTTTAAACTGAAGCCCAACAGTAAAAATCCAATAATCATCCCAATACTACCAATAATCACAAGAGGCTTTCGTCCAAATCTATCTACGGAAAACATGGCGACAAATGTAAACACAAGATTGACACCGGCTAATAAGATTTGCTGTGCTAACACGTCGTCCTTCCCAAAACCTAAAGCTTTTTCAAAAATATCGGCACCGTAATACAACACGGCATTGATACCTGTGAATTGCTGTAGCATCGAGAAAACCGTTCCAATCACAATAATGCCCAATATGGTTTTAGAGAAGTAATTGACTTTTTCAGTTTGATTTTGGTTTTTTTCAATAGATTTTTTGATTTCACGCTGCTCGTCAATGGCCAACATTTCACCATGGATTTTGATCAAGGTTTTAAAAGCTTCTGTATCTCTTCCTTTTAAATACAACCAGCGCGGACTTTTAGGCACAAAAAACAACGCCACTAAAAACAAAGCACAAGGGATTAATTCCGACCAAAACATTCTTCGCCAGCCAAATTGAATATTTTGGGCTTCGGTTAAGTCTTTTCCAATAAAATAGGTGACCAAAAACACCACAAAAAATCCAATTACAATCGCCAATTGATAAAAACTCACCAAAATACCACGCTGTTTAGAAGGCGCAATTTCAGCAATGTAAACCGGTGCAGACATCGAGGCCAAGCCAATACCAATACCGCCAATAATTCTAAAAACAACCAAAAGACTCACACTTTCCGGCAGAAACGATGGCATCCCCGAACCCCAAGCCGAAAGGGTAAATAAAACAGCTGATAGGATTAAGGTATATTTTCTACCGAATAAGGTATTGAAAAATCCAGATGATAACGCACCAATCAAACAGCCTAATAAGGCACTGGCCACAACCCAACCTTTCATACCCGGGTCTAACTCAAAATACTTACTTAAAAAAAATTGCGCACCGTTAATCACACCTGTGTCATAACCAAAAAGTAATCCACCAAGTGCGGAAACACTGGTAATCAAAATTAAAAAAGCTTTTCTATTCATGAGTTATTATTTAAAAGTTGGTTTTATAATTCATTATGAGTCGTTTAATTTTATGCAAAAATACCAAAATTAAAAATTTAAATAGAAATAAAAGATTCAGATTAAAGATTTAAGAAAATGATTTATAAAATATTATTTAAAAGTTGGTTTTATAATTCATTATGAGTCGTTTAATTTTATGCAAACTGACCAATATTACAAATTTAAATCGAAAGCAAAGATGCAGATTAAAGATTTACGATAAGGATTTAGAAAATAGTATTGATTTTGTCTTTTTATTGAACATTTTAAAATACAAACGCTTACATGATTTTAAGTCTTGTTTTTCTTAGATATACCTATTTATTTTTAGCATATTTGTTTGTAAATAAACCTTTTATATGATGAAATCTCAATATATTATAGCTTTCGACCAAGGCACCACAAGCACACGTGCCATTATTTTTGATAAAAATGGGAATATTCACGGTATTGCGCAGAAAGAATTGACCCAGTACCATCCCAAGTCAGGTTGGGTAGAACAAGATCCGGAGGAGATTTTTGCAGATCAAAATCAAGTTTTTCACGAACTGATTGACCGGCACGACGTGGAGATTGAGGAGATTGCAGGTATAGGCATTACCAATCAGCGAGAAACCACTGTGGTCTGGGATGCCAAGACGGGAAAACCTGTCTATAATGCTATTGTCTGGTTAGATAAACGAAGTGGTGACATCTGTGATCAGCTTATTGAAGGCGGTCATGAAGATTACATCATCCAAAATACAGGTCTTAAAGTAGATGCCTATTTTTCGGGTACAAAATTCAAATGGATATTAGACCATGTCCCCGAAGCACAAGATTTAGCCAAAGAAGGGCGATTGAGATTCGGTACGATAGATACCTGGTTGATTTGGAAATTTACCAACGGTCAACATCACCTGACCGATCATACCAATGCCTCGCGGACTTTACTTTACAATATTCACAATTTAGTATGGGATGATAGGTTGATAGACGCATTAGGTATCCCCAAAGAATCCTTACCGCAAGTACAACATTCCGCTTCAGATTTTGGTTTTGCGATGTATAAAGATGTGAAAATTCCAATTCTTGGCGTGGCCGGCGATCAGCAAGCGGCTTTGTTTGGTCAGGCTGGATTTAAATCCGGAATTGCCAAAAATACTTACGGAACCGGGTGTTTTATGTTGCTCAATACCGGTAAAAAAGCCAATATTTCATCCAACGGTTTACTAACGACACTTACCTGTACCTTACCCGATGACAAAGTGAAGTATGCGCTTGAAGGCAGTGTTTTTGTAGCCGGGGCGTCGGTGCAATGGCTCAGGGATAAGATGGGTTTTATTGAACAAGCCGCCGAAACAGAAGCGATTTGTGAAACTACTGAAATTGATAATGGCCTTTATGTCGTGCCGGCTTTTGCAGGATTGGGCGCGCCGCACTGGGACATGAAAGCCAAAGGGTCTATTTTTGGCTTGACCTTAGATACCGATAAAAATGCCATTACTAAAGCCACGGTTCAAGCCATAGCCTATCAAATCAGAGATGTGCTTGAAGCTATGGTAGAAGATAGTGGCCAGCAAATGAAAACTCTTAGAGTCGACGGTGGAGCTTCTGCCAACAATTTTTTGATGCAATTTCAATCTGATATTTTAAATGTTGAAGTCGAACGCCCTAAAATGCTGGAAGTGACAGCGATGGGTGCTGCGTTTTTGGCGGGCATTCAGGCAGGAATTTGGACTAAAGACGACATTTCGAACATCAGAAATGTTGATAAGGTCTTTGAACCTCAAATGTCTCAATTTGAAAGAGCAGTACTTTACGATGGTTGGAAACAAGCCGTAGAACGCACAAAAACAGCTCACGCTAATCAATTGGCGGTTCGGGAAGACATGCCGATTCGATTTTCAGTATTGGATAGAAAACCGCTTCTGCATCAGGTGAAACATACGAAATACGATATTTTAATTATTGGTGGTGGTGTAACCGGGGCAGGTATTGCTTTGGATGCCGCCTCTCGCGGATTAAAAACGTGTTTGATAGAGAAAAACGATTTTGCTTCCGGTACCAGTAATAAATCCACAAAACTTATTCACGGCGGGTTGCGTTATCTTAAGCAAATGGAAATTGGCTTAGTCAAAGAATCTGGAAGCGAACGGGCGATTGTTCATAAGCTTGTGCCTCATCTTGTCGTTCCCGAAAAAATGTTGTTGCCCTTGATTGAAGGCGGAACTTATGGTAAAACCATGACCTCTATCGGTTTAAAAGTTTACGATTTTCTCGCCGATGTGGAAGGTGATGATAAACGAAAAATGCTTTCTGCTGAAGAAACTCTTGAAAAAGAACCTTTATTAAATAAAGAAAATTTAAAAGGTGGTGGCTATTATGCGGAGTACCGTACCGATGACGCAAGACTCACCATAGAGTTACTAAAAAAAGCCTCTGCCTTTGGTGCTGATATTTTGAATTACTGCGAAATGTCCAAATTTGTTTATAAAGACAGCGGCAAAATAAAACACATTGAATGCAAGGACCATAATTCCGGTGAGAATTTCATCATTAAATCCAGAGCCTATATTTCTGCTGCCGGCCCATGGGTAGATAAAGTGAGAACAAAGGATACTTCTATGAATAATAAAAGGTTACATCTCACCAAAGGTGTGCACCTGGTCTTTTCTAAAAAACGTTTTCCCTTATCGCAATCCATTTATTTTGATGTGCCGGACGGTCGAATGATTTTTGCTATTCCGCGTGGTCGAGCTACCTATGTGGGCACAACAGATACCACTTATAAAGGCGATTTAAATAGGGTAGTGGCTACACAGGATGATGCCAATTATCTGATAGGTGCCGTTAATAATATGTTTCCTGATTTGAATTTAAAGATTGAAGACATAGAATCGAATTGGGCAGGTTTGCGTCCGCTAATTCACGAAGACGGTAAAGATCCTTCAGATTTATCGCGTAAAGATGAAATCTTTGTTTCAGACTCCGGATTAGTTTCTATTGCTGGCGGCAAACTGACAGGTTATCGTAAGATGGCACAACGTACTATCGACGAAGCTTTAAAGCAGTTCAAAAAGAAGAAACTTCGCCAGCTGAAGGAGTCAACAACCAAACGCATCCAACTGACTTCTGAGCCTTTAAAAGGTTTAAACGCCGTAAAAGCTTATAAAACAAAACTCGAGCAAAAGCTAAAAGATATGGGTATAGATGACCCTTATCAGGCGTGGTATTTTACGTCTAATTATGGTAAACAGACCGATATTATTTTAAAGAAAGTCAATTTCTTTATCAATCCAACGCCCATTGAACGTTTAATTAGAGCTGAGTTATGGTACACCGTGCATCATGAAATGGTGAATGGCTTATCAGATTTCTTTGTACGCCGAACCGGCCGTGTGTATTTTGATATTGAAAGCGTTCATCAATTTAGGCATATTGTTGAAGAAGATTTGGTTAAATATCTAAAATGGGATGAAGCACGATGCCAACGTGAAAACCAATATTTAGATATGTTATTGCAAGATGCATCAACATATTATGAAAAAGAGTTTGAGTCTGGTGAGGTGAAGGTTGAAAACGTGTAGTTTCGTCAAGGGGTTTCAAGTTTCA
>CAYMXD010000136.1:0-6256 GCA_964394095.1 uncultured Mesohalobacter sp.
GCTTTAAGATGAAATTTAAGCTGTTGTTTAAAAATTGGCTATATTGGTAAAGCAAAAATTAAATTAAAACTAACAATAATGAGAGAACGATTACATTCTTCAGCAATTTTCAAAATAACATCAAGACACCAAATACTATTGATGCTCTTCATGGTCGGTCTTTGCTTTCAATCTTGTAAAGGTCAGCAAAAAGAAGAAGCTTCAGCTCAGGATTCTGAGATGTACACTTTTAAAGATGGTAATCCTAATGGCATCGGCAAATGGTACAAAGGCAGAGAAATTGCCCAGGTTATGGGTTATCAAGGCATGGCATGGCTCAACCGACCCAATCGGGAAGAGGAAGAAAAGGTGGCTTTGCTTATTGAAAATATGGAGATAAAATCAACGGAACATATTGCAGACATTGGTGCCGGCTCAGGCTATCATGTGTTTAAAATGGCGCCCTTGGCCAATCAAGGTCAAATTTATGCCGTTGACATTCAACCGGAGATGTTGGCTGAAATCAAGCGCCAAAAGGTCAAGAAAGGCATTGAGAATGTCAATATGATTTTAGGTGGTGAAAAAAGTCCAAATCTGCCGGAAAACAGCATAGACAAAATGCTGATGGTAGATGTGTACCATGAGTTTAATTTTCCTTACGAAATGCTGATGGCCATGAAATCTGCGCTAAAAGAAGACGGCAAAATTTATCTCATCGAATATCGAGGAGAAGACCCTAAAATTCCGATTAAACCTATTCACAAAATGACTGAAAAACAAGCGGTTAAAGAATTTGAATCGGCGGGCTTCAAATTAGTTAAAAATATCGATAACCTCCCCTGGCAGCATTGTATGATTTTTGAAATAAGAAATTGATGTCATTTAAAGTGTTTTGGATCAAGTTGCAATAGCATATTCTGTGGAGGGAAAAATTTAATTTAATCGCCAGATTTCAAAATTTAGAGCCATGGCGTAAATCACCCAAATGGCATAAGGAATAAGGAGATAGGCCGCGGTGTTATTAACCACTTTAAACCATTTGATGGTCAGTAAAATCAATACAATTAAGGTAATAATGGTCAATAGTGCCCAAAAAACTTCTTGCAAACTAAAAAACACCACCGACCATAATGCATTGAAAAGCAGTTGAAATACAAAGTGGTATAAAGCCGTTTTGACCCAGATGTGATGCAAACCTCTACTCCAAACTATGCCTGCAGAAATTCCCATAAGGACGTAAAGCACAGTCCAGACCGGTCCGAAAAGATAGTTTGGTGGGGTAAAAAACGGTTTTTCTAAAGTGGTGTACCAAGTGTTGACGCTACTTTGGGTTGCAATGCTAGCCAAAAAGCCAACTAATAAGCACACCAAAACACTTATTCCTATTTTTATTAAAGTATTTCTTTTCATATCAACTAAATTAAACAAATATTTTAATTTCGAAAATTATTTTAGGTATTGAAGGCTAAATATCTACATTTGTAACTCATTTTATAGAATTTTGAACAACGCATTAAACCCGTCAAGGGACCTGGATAACATCAGCATTGGGTATTCGGCGCCAAGCAATATTGCCTTAGTTAAATACTGGGGCAAATATCCGGTGCAATTACCGGCAAACCCCTCTATTTCATTCACTTTAAGCGAATGTAAAACTGAAACTGTTTTAGACATTAAAAGGCTTGATAAGACTTCGAGTAGTTTTAACTTAGATGTCTTAGTGGATGGTAAAATCAATGAAAGCTTCAAGCCTAAAATTTTAAATTTCTTTAAACGAATTGAGTCTTATTTTGAGTTTTTGAGAGATTATCATTTCAGCATAAACACACACAACACTTTCCCGCATAGCAGTGGGATTGCATCATCGGCCAGTGGTTTTGCGGCTTTAGCATCTTGTCTAGTGAAATTTGAACAGGAATTGACCGAAAAAGAGCATTTCAAGCATTCAAAAGCATCTTTTATTGCACGATTAGGCTCCGGCAGTGCGGCGAGAAGTATTGCCGGACCGATGATGGTTTGGGGAAAACACAAAGGCGTAGAAGATAGCAATGCAGAAACTGCGGTAGTTTTTGATGATATTCATGACGTATTTAAAGATTTTCAAGATATCATTTTACTGGTAGACAAAGGTCAAAAACAAGTAAGCAGTTCTGTAGGACATGACTTAATGAATAAGCATCCCTTTGCTAAAAGTAGGTTTCAACAGGCCGAAAACCATCTATCTGAAATTTTAACGGTGTTAAAACAAGGGGATTTGGATCGTTTTATCGACATCACAGAAAGCGAGGCCCTCTCCTTGCATGCCATGATGATGAGCAGCAGGCCCAACTTTATTTTGATGAAACCACAAACCCTTGACATCATTAATCATATCAGGGCATTTCGTTTAGAAACGGGTATTCCGGTTGGCTTTACCTTAGACGCCGGAGCAAACGTTCATGTGTTATTTCCTAAGACTCAGGTTACCAAAGTTTTAGAATTAATTAATACTAAATTAGTGCAGTTTTGTCAAAATGAACACTATATTTGCGATAATGTTGGCAAAGGAATAATGCCTTTGTCCTAACAATCATATTATGAAAGGACCTTTATTTTACTCTAAAATTTTATTGTTTGGGGAGTATGGCATCATCAAAGATTCGAGAGGATTGTCTATTCCATACAACTTTTACAATGGTGCATTGAAAATAGATCAATTAGATTCTCAAGTAAAAAAAGACTCTAATAAAAAGTTGCTTAACTATATCTCTCACCTCTCTGCTATACATCATGATGAAAGCATCCCGGTTAAATTTGATTTGGATGAACTCCAAGCAGATTTAGACAAAGGCATGTACTTTGATAGTAGTATTCCACAAGGGTATGGTGTGGGCAGCAGCGGGGCTTTAGTAGCAGCATTATATGATAAATATGCTACTGAAAAAATAACGGTTTTAGAAAATCTAAATCAGGAAAAGCTACAGACCTTAAAAACCGTTTTTGGTGAAATGGAGTCTTTTTTCCATGGAAAATCTTCCGGGCTTGATCCTTTGAACAGTTATTTAAGTCTACCGATTTTAATCAATTCTAAAGACAGCATAGAACCTGCGGGCATTCCATCGCAAACCAAAACCGGTAAAGGTGCTGTGTTTTTGTTGGACAGTGGAAAAACCGGGGAAACCGCGCCAATGGTCAACATTTTTATGGAAAACATGAAGCAGGAGGGCTTTAGAAGCATGCTAAAAGACAGGTTTATCAAACACACCGATGCTTGTGTAGACAGTTTCCTTTCAGGCGATGTTAAGAATTTATTTTCGAATGTAAAATCCTTGTCTAAAGTTGTCCTTGAAAACTTCAAACCTATGATTCCATCAGATTTTCAGGATTTATGGAAGCATGGTTTAGAAACCAACTCCTATTACCTTAAACTCTGTGGTTCTGGTGGCGGTGGCTACATGTTAGGTTTTACAGAAGATTTTGAAAAAGCTAAAACTGCACTGAAAGGTCATAAAGTCGAGGTCGTTTACAATTTTTAACCCTATTTAAAATAGCCTATGAAAACTTCGAACAAGTCTTTGACTTTAAAATTCGTAGGCTTGTTTGTGAGTGCTCGCGGCTACAATATTTTAATGATTGTTCTGGCCCAGTACTTGGCTTCTATTTTTATTTTGGCCCCTGATCGTTTTTCATTGAAAGATATTCTTTTTGATGAACATTTATTCATTATTGTTATTTGCAGTGCTTTGGTTATCTCATCAGGCTACCTCATCAACAACTTTTACGATTCTGAAAAAGACCTTATAAACCGGCCCCTTAAAACCTATATTGATAATAAAGTTAGTCCCAGAACCAAACTTTCAATTTATTTTATACTGAATTTTTTGAGTGTCATACTGGCCAGTTACATATCCTTTAAGGCTGTTTTATTTTTTTCAGCCTATATTTTTGGGATTTGGTTGTATTCGCATAAGCTCAAAAAAGTCACTTTTCTTGGCAATATAGTGGCGGCATCCTTGGCCATTACGCCTTTTTTTGCTGTTTTTGTGTACTATAAACATTTTGAAACGGTCATATTTTTTCATGCGGTTTTCCTGTTTCTCCTCATTTTAATTCGTGAAATTACCAAGGATTTAGAAAATTTAAAAGGGGATTTTGCTCAAAATTATTACACTATTCCCGTAAAGTTTGGTGAAAACTATACAAAACGCGTATTGAGCATTATCTTCGCTTTAGCCTTTGTAACCACCTTGTTTTTAGTCAATTATTTTAATTTGGGACTGATGAACTATTACTTTTTTGCCTGTCTGGGGGCTTTTGTGTTTTTGGTGGTGTATTTGTGGAGTTCAGAAAAACGCATTCAATTTAAAATGCTACACAACATGCTCAAAATTATAATTATTGCAGGTGTTTTTAGTATTTTGTTGATAGATACAGATTTGGTTTTAAAGCGAATAATCGATTTTTAGTTCCCTTTAAATTTTCTATGTTTTAATAATTATTTATTCATCATAAATATTAGAATACTTGCTGTTATTTTCAAAAAATTTGCCGTTGACATATCTGTAATGCCTGTCTAAAGCCTTGAGCTTTTTCATGTCTTCTTTCTCCAATTTTACCTCTGCGCTTTCAAGGTTTTCTTTTATTCTTCCTGCATTAGTAGACTTGGGTATCACAGCGGTATTGCGGTGTAAGTGAAATGCAATCAATATTTGAGCAGGGGTGGAATTGTGTTTTTCAGCAATTTCGTTAATGGTTTTGTTTTCTAATAAGGATGGCTCATCCTCTGCTTTCATTTCATCAGCACGGTCTCCACTCCCTAAGGGGGAATAGGCTGTGAGATGAATATTGTTGGAGTGACAAAACTCTAATAATTCTTCCTGCTGTAAATAAGGGTGAAGTTCTACTTGATTCATTTCAGGTGAATCCTCTGTTTGTTCAATTAAACCTTTAAGTTTTTCAACACTAAAGTTAGATACGCCGAGGTGTTTTACTAAACCTTGCTTTTTTGCATTCAACATAGCATTCCAAGTTTCAATTAGAGGCACTTCTTCTAAAGATAAGTAGTCATCGTCACTTTCCGGAAATCCCTCTAAACCAGACCTAAACGCAACCGGCCAATGCATAAGGTACAAATCGAGATAATCTAATTGTAAATCATTAAGTGTTTGTTGTAAAGCGGGAATGACATCTTCCTTTTTATGCGCATTGTTCCATAACTTTGAGGTTACCCACAAATCTTCACGGGTCAAAATGCCTTCATTAAGCGCTTTATTTAAAGCTTTACCAACTTCGGCTTCATTTCCATAGACCAAAGCACAATCGATATGTGTATAGCCGGACTTCAAAGCTGAATAAACGGCTTCTTCTACTTTACCGGGTTCAGATTTCCAGGTACCAAGCCCAATGGCATCTATAGTTTCTGCATTTCTAAATTTGAGGGTTTTCATTTAATTTTTATTTTAATTCTATTTTCTTAAAGTAAAATTTTAGAACAAGATTGAGGTTATATTTTAAAAAATTTTAACCGTTTTAGTTATAAATATGTTCAATACCATAAGCATACAATACTTTAATAAAATAGATTGTTGCAGCCTTAGAAATTAGGTATAAAACACTTAAAATAAAAATGTGATGATTTATATGACTTTAAAATGAAACTTAAAAACATGCATACTATAATGATCTCTTTTAAAATGAATTGTATCACGTATAAAAGAGATCGATGAAATTAATTTTCGTCATGACGCCTTTGTGTGATTTGATACATATTAACTTTTAGGGCTACCCATTTAGTTCTCAACAATATGAATTACAATCTTTTAGAGATACACCCTTTACTTCGTCAATGCTCAGCACAAGTGCCTATCGGCATTTCCCTCGGAAAACTTCCAAATACGTTTTAGACAAATGATGCTTCCTCCCTCAGCCTGTGCCGAATTTATTTCGGTAAGGGAGGACTAGGAGATGATTAAAAAAATTGATGTTCGAGACATAACTGGGTAACCCTATTATCTTTTTAAATTATTAACTGAAGTTTCTGAGTTTTCCATTTATTAAATTTTATATCCTTTAAATTCTGAAATTTAATTTTATTATATTATAAATCAACACCTTAATGTCACTTCGAGCCTGCCTGCCGAAGCCAAAGCAGGCAGGTAATGGCGGTTAAAATACCTAAACTAAATTATACGACCCATTCTGGGTCGATAAATAATGCTTTGTTTTTCACTATAAACATATAAGGCCTTCAGCCTTAAGGTTATGCTCTTAAAAATGTGCAACTATGGACATTTGATGA
>CAYMXD010000137.1:0-6254 GCA_964394095.1 uncultured Mesohalobacter sp.
GCTAACAAAAACACTGGTAAACAGTAATTTATCCCCAATATTGCTCGTATTTATAAAACATTGTATGATATAACACAACATTATTTTAACACATTGATTTTCAAATCCAAATATGCGAAGATTTCCGTTGCATAATGTGGCTTAAAACTTTAGCTTTGCATATTGTAAAAATTAGAAATATGCCGAAGATCTCAGAGAAGGGTATTGCCATGCCGGAATCGCCAATTAGAAAGCTACAGCCATTTGCAGATGAAGCGATTAAAAAAGGCAAACACATCTATTATCTTAATATTGGGCAGCCAGATATTAAGACACCAGAAAATGCCCTAAATGCTGTCAAAAATTCCAATATCGAAATCCTGTCGTACAGTCCGTCTCAAGGTTTTCATTCCTATTTAGAAAAACTTGTCAAATACTACGGCAACAATGGTATTCAAATAAAGGAAAATGAAATTATTGTGACCACCGGAGGTAGCGAAGCTTTGGCTTTTGCCATGGGTACCATAACAGATTTTGGTGATGAAGTCATTATTCCTGAGCCCTTTTATGCCAACTATAATGGATTTGCAACCGCCTATGGTGTCAAGGTAAAACCGGTAACTTCAAAATTGGAGGATAATTTCGCACTGCCACCAATATCTGAATTTGAAGCTAAAATAACACCTCAAACCAAAGCCATCCTATTGTGCAATCCCGGTAATCCAACAGGTTACCTATATACTAAAGATGAAATAGAGGCCATTGCAGATTTAGCCTTAAAACATGACCTCTATGTTATTGCAGACGAAGTTTATAGTGAATTTACATATGATGGTGCTAAACACCATTCTATCATGAATGTGGAACGTTTGAAAAACCATGCCATTATGGTCGATTCGGTATCCAAACGCTTTTCGATGTGCGGTGCAAGAATAGGCTGTTTAGTCTCGAAAAATACTGATGTAATGAAAACCGCTATGAAATTTGCCCAGGCGCGTTTAAGTCCACCAACATTGGCACAAATTGCCAGTGAAGCTGCACTTGATGTTGATGAAAAATACTTTGAAAACGTCAATGCAGAATATACCCAACGACGAAATACACTA
Organism: uncultured Mesohalobacter sp.; assembly: GCA_964394095.1. Taxonomy (GTDB): domain Bacteria; phylum Bacteroidota; class Bacteroidia; order Flavobacteriales; family Flavobacteriaceae; genus Psychroflexus. Next base: position 1,086 of record CAYMXD010000137.1, read on the forward strand.
GTAGAAGGTCTTAAAAAAATTGAGGGTGTGAAAGTTGCTGAACCCAGAGGTGCTTTTTATTGTGTAGCCCAACTCCCGGTTGAAAATACAGAAGATTTTGCCCAATGGTTATTAGAAAGCTTTGAACACGGTGGTAAAACCATTATGGTAGCTCCGGCAGCCGGATTTTACTCTACACCAAATACCGGCCTTAATCAAATTAGAATTGCTTATGTGCTTGAAGAGAATAGTCTAAAAGAAAGCATTATGTTACTAGAGTTGGCACTGAAGAAATATAAAGCCTAGATGAATGTACAAACCAATTTCTCTTTAAAGACCTTCAACACTTTTGGTATTGATGTAAAAGCCAAGCAGTTTATTGAAGTTCAGGATACTGAGGAATTAAATCACATTTTAAAGAGATTCTATACCGAGGAAATTTTTGTCTTGGGAGGTGGCAGTAATATGCTGTTAACTCAAGATATTACCAAAACCGTGATTTTCATCAATAGTAAAGGCATAGATATTGTTGATGAAAACGACAATGAAATGATCATAGATGTTGCAGCCGGTGAAAACTGGCATGAGCTCGTCTTATGGGCCGTTGAACACAATTACGGCGGTTTGGAAAATTTAGCTTTAATACCGGGACATGTGGGCACCTCTCCTATCCAAAATATAGGCGCTTACGGTGTGGAATTAAAAGACACCTTTGTGTCCTGCGAAGCTCTACATCGGCAGACTCTGGACAACAAAACTTTCACGAACCAAGACTGCCAATTTGGTTACCGGCAGTCTGTGTTTAAAAACAGTTTAAAAAACCAATACATCATAACCAATGTAAGATTTAAACTGACCAAACAAAACCATAATATTAATATAGAATACGGTGCCATAAAAGAGGAACTCACTAAACTTGGCGTGAGTCAACCAAACCCTAAAGATATTGCTAAAGCAGTTACTCATATTCGCCAATCTAAACTTCCCGACCCAAAAACACTAGGGAATTCCGGAAGTTTTTTCAAAAACCCTATTATTACCAAAAAACAATTTTCTTCTCTTGAGAAATCGTATCCAGAAATACCAAGTTATCCCATAGATGAACAAAACGTAAAAGTACCAGCCGGCTGGCTAATTGAACAGGCTGGCTTAAAAGGTTATCGTAATGGCGATGCCGGTGTACACAAAAAACAGGCTTTGGTACTTGTGAATTATGGACAGGCTTCCGGTCAGGATATTTTAAAGCTTTCTAAGAAAGTTCAACAAACGGTTCAGGACAAATATGGCATAGCTTTAGAGGCAGAGGTAAATGTTTTTTAAGAAACATCTATTGAAGATATTTTGGACTTTATAATTTTAGATTATGAAAATAGACATTTTATTATAATGGAAAATTTTCTCTTTATTTAATTTTTAAATAGAATATTTTCTCTATTTTTAGCTTTTAAAGCCATTATGATGGAAAAAATATCCCATTACATTTACAGGAATTAATTTTTTCTTCTAGTGATAAAACGCTGAGTAAGCAGATTTCTAAGTTAGAAAAGGAAAAAGCTATTAGAAAAATTGCACCACGTATTTATACTTCAAATTTTGAAGATAAGGCTGAACAAATAATCAAAAGAAATATCTTTTCCATACTCGGGGAACTATATCCCAATGCCGTTTTGAGCCACAGATCGGCATTAGAGTTTAAACTTACATCTACAGATCAAATTTTTCTTACATACACTTATACCAAGAAAATAAGATTACCCGGCGTAACTATTCGTTTTTTAAAAGGTCCCGGGCCTCAGGACGGCGATCGGACTTTTACAGGAAAACTTTATGTATCTCAACAGGAAAGAGCCTTTCTAGAAAATATGCAGGTGTCGAGACAAACAGGTTCAGCCTCAAAAATACTGGCTCTACCATTAATTGAAGCAAAGCTGGAACAAATTGCACGTGTAAATGGTGAGAAAGGCTTGAATACTTTTAGAGACCGAGCCAAAGAAATCTCAGAAAAGTTAAGTATGCACAAGGAATTTGTAAAATTAAACAAATTAATTAGTGCTTTACTCTCTACAAAACCAGCAAATTTGTTGTCTTCCTCTATAGCAAGAGCCCGTGCATTTGGCGAACCTTACGATCCTAAGAGAATAGAATTATTTGAAACTCTTTTTCGGCATTTAAAACAATTAGAATTCAAGACTTTGCCAGATAAAAACCATTCTAAAAGCGCCTTTAGAAATTTTGCATTCTATGAAGCCTATTTTTCTAATTATATTGAAGGGACTGTATTTGAATTAGATACAGCAAAGCAAATTATAAAAACCGGTTTACCCATAAAATCGAGAAATGATGATTCTCATGATATTTTAGGCACCTATCATTTAGTGAGTAATAAAAAAGAAATGTGCGTAACACCTTCAAGTCCAGAAGCCCTGTTACATATCTTACAATACAGACATGAAACCTTACTGAAAGCCAGAGAATTTATGAAACCCGGACAGTTTAAAGAACAAAATTATAAGGCCGGACAAACCCATTTTGTTGATTTTAATCTGGTTAGAGGTACACTCATCAAAGGGCTGGAATATTACAGAGCTTTAAAGCATGCATTTTCAAAAGCTGCTTATATGATGTTTATGGTTAGTGAAGTGCATCCATTTTTAGACGGTAATGGTAGAATTGCCAGAGTAATGATGAATGCTGAATTGGTTAAGGAAAATGAAAGTAAAATAATTATTCCTACTGTTTACAGAATTGACTATATTGGTGCATTAAGAAGATTAAGCAGAAAAAAAGACCCGGTAACTTATGTAAATATGCTAAAAAGAGCTCATGAGTTCAGTTATAAGATCATCGCTGAAAATATGGATGAAACTGATAACTATTTAAAAAAGTGTAATGCATTTAATGATGATGAAGACAGCATTCTTAAATTCTAAAATAAGTCAAAATGAAATATGATTGTATAGTAATCGGCGGCGGTGCCAGTGGATTTTTCTTTGCCATCAATTATGCTGAACATCATACTGAGCATTCTATTATTATTCTTGAAAAGTCTAAAAATGTTTTACAAAAAGTAAAAATATCAGGAGGCGGACGCTGTAATGTTACGCACGCTGAATTTCTCCCTAAACCTTTAACTACAAATTATCCAAGAGGCGAAAAAGAATTGATTGGACCATTCCATACATTTATGACCGGCGATATGATGGGCTGGCTGAATGACAGAGGTATTGAATTAAAAATCGAAGAGGATGGCCGAATATTCCCGGTCACAGATAGCTCTCAAACCATCATAGACTGTTTTATTGATGAGGTAAACAAACATGATGTCGAAGTCAAAACCTCTCAAAATGTGACTAGATTTAATTATGAAAATGAGATGTGGGAAGTCAAAACAAAAAATGACATCTATCTCACCAAACAATTGGTCATTTCAACCGGAAGCAGTAAAAAGATTTGGGAGGAGTTGGATCGACTTGGGCATAATATTAATCCACCGGTTCCATCGCTTTTTACTTTCAATATAGACCATCCACAACTTACAAAATTGCAAGGCTTAAGCTTAGATACCCACATCAGCTTATTCAAAGATAAAGGCTGTTCCAAATCGCTAATGGAATCTGAAGGCGCTACCCTCATTACCCATTGGGGATTGAGCGGACCTTGTGTATTGAAATTATCGGCTTGGGGTGCAAAATTACTTCATGAGCTAGATTACAACTTTTTTATCCTTACAAATTGGCTGGGGGAAATGCATAAAGATGATGTCATCAAACAGCTTAAAATTCAGAAAGCAGAGACCTCTAAAAAAAATGTTGGAAACCAAAGTTTTATGAACTTACCTAAACGCTTTTGGCATTTTATCCTGGATGAATCCCGAGTAGATTTAACCAAAAACTGGGCCGATCTATCCAAAAAAGAGATTGAAGATATTGCCGAAAATCTAACTCATTTCAAACTTGAAGTTAATGGAAAAAGCACCTTTAAAGAAGAATTTGTCACTGCTGGCGGTGTAGATTTAAAAGACATTGATTTTAAAACTTACTGCAGTAAAAAACAACCTCAACTCAAAATCCTGGGCGAAGCGTTAAATATTGATGCCATTACCGGAGGCTTTAATTTTCAAAGCGCTTGGACCAGCGCTTTTGTGGCAGCAAAGACTAGTATTTAAATGCAAAGGCTGTAAAAAGACTAACAAAGATGAATTAGACAAGAATAATATTCATAAATCCCGTTTTAGATAAAATGTGGAATATGGATTATATTCTTTCATAAAGAATGAAAATTATGAATAGGTAGCACTCTACTTCAATTAAACTAAAGATTATAAAACGCAATAGAAATATGGCTTTTATTCTAAAAATACATGATTCTATTGATAAAGTAAAAAAGATTAGTTAATATATCAGGACTCCATAAAACCATAGGTTTGAAGTTCATCTCTAATTGATATATCTTACCACTAAATAAACGAAAAAGTCTATGATTTTTCTATAAATATAAATCATTAGTTCAGATTAAAGACTGCTCCAAAATTAATCTCAAACTGGTTATGAATATCCTCCGCAGGAGTTAAATCGCCAGTTTTATATTTAGCAAAAGGTGTTTCAAATTCTGTAAAAATGCCAAATCCATCGGTAAAGAAGTAGCGAAACCCAAGATGGCCTCCAAAGTTTTTTAAACTTAAACCAATTCCGGGATATATATCAAGCTTATCATCTATATTGAGTACATTACCAATGTTTGCATTAAATCTGGCTCTTAAGTTAATTCTATCACCAAAATCTGCATCTATTAGGCTATTTATACCCAAAGCGTACGCACCAACTAAACCAACCGATATATTTTGACCTAAACCGTAGTCATAACTCATCACAATACCAGTTGCGTTGTCTTGAAAATTTGCGCCTATTTGTAATTTTTGATCACTTTTTCCAATAAAATTTTGAGCATTTATACCCAAACTAAAGATTATTAATCCAAATACTAATATATTTTTCATGTTTAAAAATTTAATTCAAAAACAAAGTTACTATAAAGAATCAATAGCACAACCAGAGTTCAATATTAATTTAAAATAAGTGGTCTTTTTTTACTTCGGTTTAAGACTTTTTTGAATCTGATCAAAAATTTGGTGTGATATAAACATCTGCAAATTATTTAAAAGCTAGCATTCTTAAAATAGATTACTGGAGC
>CAYMXD010000138.1:0-6231 GCA_964394095.1 uncultured Mesohalobacter sp.
GTGCTGAGTTGCATCGAAGTAAGCGGTCTTTTCTCCATTCTTTCGGATACTTGTGAAGTTACAACTTATGTATTCCTAATATCTTTTGAATATCCGGTTTAAAGTATTTTGGACCTTTGAGGACTTTACCGTCTGCTCTATAAATCGGCTTACCATCATCGCCTAATTTACTCATATTGCTGCGTTGAATTTCGTCAAAAACCTCTTCAATTTTATGCTGCATACCATGTTCGATGATGGTTCCGCATAAAATATAAAGCATATCTCCAAGGGCATCTGCAACTTCAACCACATCGTTCTGCTGAGCAGCTTCTAAGTATTCTTCATTTTCTTCTTTCATCAAGTTAAATCTCAATTTGTTCTTAGATGCTCCTAAATCTGCTACTGGTTCCTGTTTAACGCCCAATCCAAAGGCTTTATGAAATTCTTCTACAGCTTTAATCGGTTTTGTAATCATTTTTTTTAGTATTATTTTCGAGTTAGTTTTTGGTTTTTATGGTCTGGTTTCTAGTTTGTGATTATCTTAAGCATGACATTTTAAATTCTTAGTATTTATCCGGATTTGCAATAATATCCTCTGCTCTATTGATGTGATTTTCTAGGGTATCTTTATTCATCTTATTAAGGACACTCATCATCATATTCATCCTGTTGTTGTTTTTAAAATGTGCTTTCTTTTTATGCAAAAAGTTCCAATACAGGTTATTAAACGGACAAGCATCGTCTCCTTCTTTTTTAGACACTTTATAGTGGCAAGATTTGCAGTAATTGCTCATCTTATTGATGTAACTCCCGCTGGACACGTAAGGTTTGGTTGCAACAATCCCATCATCGGCAAACTGACTCATCCCTCTGGTATTAGTGAGTTCTGCCCATTGAATGGCGTCCATGTAGATACCCAAATACCATTCATCAACCTGATCGGGATCGGTCATGTTGAGCAGTGCAAAATTACCGGTGACCATCAATCGTTGAATGTGATGGGCATAAGCATGGTCAAGGCTTTGGTTGATGGCTTTGCTCATGCAGTTCATCTTGGTTTTGCCCGTCCAATAAAAGTCAGGGAGTTTGTTTGTATTTTCAAGCTTGTTCAGTGACTCGTATTCCGGCATTTCTTTCCAGTAAATGCCCCGCATATATTCGCGCCAGCCTAAAATTTGTCTTACAAAACCTTCTATTTCAGATATGTCTATCTCGTCTTGTCGATTGTAGTAAGTTTCTACGGCTAGGTCTAAGACTTCTTTAGGCGATAACATTTTAGAATTCATCGCAAAAGACAGTCTGGAATGAAATAATGTCTTCTGCTCGGTGTGCATAGCATCTTCGTAATCGCCAAAATGGATAAGCAAATGTTCACAGAAATAGTTTAAAAGTTGCAGGCATTCTTCTCGGTTGATTGGCCACTCAAAGGATTCAGGATTTATTCTTCCAATAAACCTAATGTCTTTGTTGCATATGGCCTCGTAGATTTCAGTAACATCGTGGTTGAATACCTTGGCCTCCGGAATCTCATGCTGACCCTTCCATACTTTTCGGTTTTGTTTATCAAAATTCCAATCGCCCCCTTCAGGATGTTTTTCAGACTGCATTAAAATGTCATGCTTTTTTCGCATATTTCGGTAGAAGTACTCCATAATCATGGTCTTCTTAGCTTTAAAAAACTGGCCGACTTCATCTCGAGTGGTGTAGAAATGTTCAGTATCAAAAGCTTCAGAATCAATGCTTATTTGGCTACAAAAATCTTTCAACTTTTGGTCTAAACGATACTCGTCAGGATACTGGTATTCAAACTTTTCAATCTTTTCATTTTCAATAATCTGATTTAAATTGTCTTCAAGATTTTGCTGATTGTTATCTTCATCAATTTTATAAAAAATTACCTGGTGGCCTTCATTCTTGAGATGTTCAGCCAAGGATCGCATTCCCATGAAAAACCCGATGATTTTTTGCATATGATGATTAACGTAGCCTGTTTCTTCAAGCGTTTCAGCCATAAAATATAGAGTGTCGTCATCGGTGTCCTGAAACCAAGAGTGCTTATAATTAAGTTGATCGCCTAGTATAAATCTGAGAGTTTTCATATATAATATTTCTTCTAAAATAGTTTTTATTCAATCATCTGTAATAGAAATATCTTCTTTTTAGATAATATTTTGACTTATTTAGATAAAGTCTTATGCATCAAAACCATTTTAAAAACTCTATTGTGCGAATTTTGCATTTCATAATTAAAATCTCCGAAGTTACAAAGTTCGTAGAGCATAAGAAGCCTGTATTTTGAAATAAAGCAGAGGTGAAAAAATTTACTGCAAAAAAGCTCGGATCAATTAAATTTTATACATTGCTTAGAGGATAATCTGCATCTTAAACATATGATTAAACTGCCTTCAAAATACAATTCAAGTTTAGTTATCAGTGCTTTGTTGCTTTGTATCATAGCAGTATTGCTGTTTATGTATCCTGAAACCTCATTTAAAGTCATTGATCAAACTTCAATTTTTATCAGAGATGTTTTTGGCCAATTTTATTTGGTTTTAGGCTTTTTGTTTGTTCTATTCATGCTTGGGATTGCCGTTCATCCTATCGGTAAAAAAAGATTAGGCAGTAAAAAACCGGTCTATTCTTTTGGTTCCTGGGTGGCGATGCTGTATTCTGCCGGGATGGGTGCCGGAATTTTATTTAGAGCAGTTCAGGAGCCTGTTTTTATGTATCTCAATCCGCCCTTACAAAGCTCTTCATCTGCAAAGCATATAGCTTTAGAATATACTTTTTTTCAATGGGGGTTTACAGCCTGGGCCTTTTATACCGTATTTGCACTCATCATTGGGCATTTGATTTTCAATCTTAAAAAACCGGTTCAGCTTAGTTATTTATTCACGTCATCGTCTTCAAATATTTGGGCAAAGGGCATAAACACCCTGACCATTCTCACTACGCTTATTGGTATTGTTTCTGCCACAGCTTTAGGGGCTAAACAAATTGAAGAAAGTGCTGGAATTCTTATACCACTTTCCAAGTCGTTCTGGCCGGTTCTAATTATTGTGTTCATCGTATTTATAAGCGGCACAACCTCTTCCTTATTAGGCCTGGATAAAGGCATCAAACGTTTGTCCAATTTCAATATTTTAGTCACTACGGCTTTGATGCTCTTTGTATTTGTTCAAGGAGATATACTGCGTATTTTACAAGATTTTGCCCTGTCTTTATGGCTTTATAGTATTGATTTTGTTCAACTGAGTTTAGCCACCGGAGATTACAATCCCGGCAGTGAGTTTCTAACTGACTGGACCTATTATTACTGGGCATTTTGGCTGGCTTGGGCGCCGTTTACCGGTGTGTTTATTGCCCGTATTTCCAGAGGAAGAACCTATAGACAAATTGTTTTTGGCAGTTTGCTGGTGCCGGCTTTAGCCAGTTTCTTTTGGTTTAGTGTTTTTGGATCTTCGGCTATCGACCTTATAGACCAAAATGTAATAGACGCCACCCAATTAGATTCCGCTTTTGATGCCTTATCTGTGTTTTTAGGTGAATTACGTTGGCCAATGCTGTCTCAAGTGGTTGTACTTGTCGTTTTGTTTGGGTTTCTCATCACATCTTTGGATTCTGGCTTGTTTGTATTGAGCATGTTTTCAGACAAAGGCAAAACCGAACCACTCAACGCGCATAAAGTCATTTGGGCGGCTGTCTGTATCGTCTTAAGCTTGGCGTTTTTGGGCCTTGGTTTCGCATTGCCGGAGCAGAATGTACTTTCAGCTGTAAGCAAAATATTGATTATCGTGTCACTGCCTTTTGCTTTTTTAAGTGTTGTAATGATTGTGAGGTTTATAAGACGTCAAGATTAAAATAGTTGCCAAAAATTACTTGAAATTAAAAGTCTATTTAACTAAAATATAAGCAGTATATACATTTAGTTTCAATATCTATACCGATATTTGTATTAAACCACAAGCCATGAAAAAGTTTCTTAAAATACTCGGCATATCTATTATAGTTATTATTATTCTTTTAGCCATTGTACCATTTTTGTTTCAGGACCAAATAGAACAAAGTTTAAAAAACACCATTAATGAAAATGTAAATGCGAAGGTGGAATGGTCTGATTTAAATTTGAGTTTATTGTCAGACTTTCCCAATGCAGAAGTTAATCTCGAAAAAGTATCTGTTATCAATAGAGCGCCTTTTGCTGGAGACACCTTGTTTTACGCCCAAAATTTTGAATTACACATGGGACTATTTCAGTTGTTCAATGCTGATAATTTGGTAATTGACGATATTGCGGTGAATGAGGCTAATGTAAATGTTTTAATAAACGAGACCGGAGCCACTAACTATGATATCCAAAAGACAAGTCCTTCTCAGGACGAAAAAAATAAAGAATCTACGGAAGAAAATAATTTTAAACTAGAACTGCAGTCTTATAGCATTACAAATTCTAAAATTAGGTATAAAGACGCTTCTGCCCTCCTACTCAATTTATCAGATTTTAATCATTCCGGAAAAGGTGACTTTTCTAAAAACACGTTTACGCTTTCAACAGACACAGAGTCTAAAGTGTCCTTTACTTATGACAGCACTTCGTATTTAGACAAAAACCACATCAAACTTGAGGCTGATATTGAAATGGATTTAGACCAAATGCGGTTTACTTTTAAAGAAAATGAGGCTTATATAAACCAGCTTCCTTTAAAATTTGATGGATTTGTTCAAATTTTTGACGACCGCCAAGAGTTGAATATCAAATTTTCTACTCCGGATTCTGATTTTAAAAACCTTCTTGCGCTGGTACCTGAAGCTTATGCCGGTAATCTTGACGATATTGATACTAAAGGAGAATTCAGTCTTGATGGTAGATTATATGGAAAAATTGATGACACCTATATTCCAAAAATAGATATCGAATTAACCAGTAAAGATGCACAATTTCAGTACGATAACCTCCCTAATAAAATGGAAGACATCAATTTGGATTTAAAGATTTTGAACAGCACCGGATTAATTGATGATACCGCCATAGATATTAATAGACTTGATTTTAGGATTGGAAAAGATAAGTTTAGAAGTTCTTTTCATTTGAATGATTTGACCCAAAATATGAAAGTTGATATTGCAGCAAACGGGATTATAAATTTAACCAATTTGAGCCAAACTTATCCTTTAGATGCTAATTTAGATCTCAACGGCATTTTAGATATGGATTTGGAAACGCATTTTGACATGAACAGTATTGATAAACAGCAATACCAAAATGTAAAAAGTAAAGGCCGACTAGAACTTAATAACTTTGAATATGCTTCTGAAGAGCTTGCCAACCCCTTTATAATCGAAAATGCAAAAGTGTCCTTCAATCAGGCAGCAGCAAAACTATCAAATTTTAAAATGAAAACCGGACAAACCGATATACAGGCCAATGGACAGCTCAATAACCTGATAGGCTACGTGTTCTCTGATCAGGATTTGTCGGGAAATTTTCAGGCGATGTCTAACAAATTTGTAGTCAATGACTTTATGACGTCTTCTGCTGAAGAGTCAACCCCTAAAGAAACCCCTGAAGATGAAAAGCCATCAATTGAAGAAGAGGCCATAAAAATACCAGCCAAGTTGGATTTGAGCTTAAATTTTACTGCAAACGAAGTTGTGTATGATAATTACAATCTTAAAAACACTGTTGGTAAACTTAGTATAAAAGACCAGAAAGTCAACCTCAGTCAGATTCAAGCCGATCTTTTTGGTGGTCAGGTTGTGCTTGATGGCAACGTGAGCACTAAACAATCTACGCCAAATTTTGGCATGAATCTTAAATTACAGAATATTGATATTGTTTCCTCGATTGAGAATGTAGAAATGCTCAAAGGGTTTACGCCCATCTTAAAATCTTTGGTTGGCGTTATTTCAACAGAATTTGATTTTTCCGGTGACATGACAAAAGGCCTCTCACCTATTCTAACCACTCTAGACGGCACTGGTCTGGCCAACATTATACAAGCCAAAGTAGAACCTTCACGAATGCCTCTAGCGAATTCTTTAAACAGTCAGCTTAATGTAATTGACTTGAATAATTTAAGTATTGAGGATATTACAACTTCATTTAGATTTGAAAATGGAAATATAAATGTCAATCCTCTTAGTTTTGAAATTGAAGATATCAAAGTAAATCTTCAGGGCAAACACAGTTTAAATAATAACATGGATTATCAGGTTAAGCTCAAATTACCGGCTAAATATTTTGGTGAT
>CAYMXD010000139.1:0-6226 GCA_964394095.1 uncultured Mesohalobacter sp.
CTGCAAACTTCTTATACGCTGAGCCTTTATAAAAACCTGCTCGGTAAGAGAAGGCAGCCTCAATATTCGCCAGGCACTGCCATAGTCAGACATTTTTTTAGAAAACAGAGAACGACATTTTTCAATAATCTCGTCAAACTCTTTAGATGTATTACTCATATGTTTAAGGTTGAAAATTCAAAGATAAAACACAGCGGTTAAATGCAGCTAAATTAGTGCTAATAAAACCAAAACAAAAAAAATCACTTGAATATCTACTTAACAGACGTTAAAATTGCAGGTTACTATTGTATAAAAACAAAGGAGTTTATAGTTTTATAAAAAATTCTGTAAAATGAAAAGTTTAAATCTACTTGAAAAATTGAATAGGGAGAGAGATAAAGTTGATGAAAATCAAATTTTAAATGACGTTAAGGCTTATTTAGACCAACTTATTCAAGAAGATATTAAAGTTGAAGAAAGTATTCTTGGCAGTTCAAATTCTGAGGATATTTCCAATACGCTTGACTTTGATAAATTAGATACGAGTCGAATTTATCATATCAATCAAATTCAAAAAATCTGTGTGAATTACCGCTTAAGATTTTTAGAATCTCATTTGTTTAAAGGTGATTTACCTTCAGAAGCCATTCAGGAAGTGAAAAGGCTGAATAAAGAACACGACACAGAATTAGAGGGCTTTAAAATTATGGCACCATCTAAATTATTTAAATTAAAAAATGCAGATGACCCGTTATTGATGGCGCCTATTGGTAACGGTTATTACTATTTTATTCACAAGTGGGGAAATGATTTACACCCATTGCGACGACTGATGGTATGGCCGGTAAAAACGCTTGAAAATTTCATTTTTACCATGTTTGCCATAAGTTTATTGGTTACGGGTCTGTTTCCAAAGCAAATATTTTTTGATGAAACTTCCGGAATAGAGTTTTTTATGCTGTTTATATTTATGTTTAAATGGTTGTTGGGCATTGCTTTATATTATGGTTTTGCAAAAGGTAAAAACTTCAACGAATCCATTTGGCAGAGTAAATTTTACAACGCATAATTTATACATATGATTATTTTACAATTCCTTAAGTATCAATTATCACCCGCTAAATTCTGCGGGTTCATTTTTTCAGCTTACAAGAAGAAGCTAAAATCTAAACTTTTACAAAAAGCTGTAAATCGAAAGAAATGCCTAAAACCTAACAAGGCATATAGTTTAAAGTGCTGATTTCCAAATAGCAATTATTTCAACTACATTTCTTACTTTTGCCGACCAAAATAAATTTTTGATCGATACTAATATCTTGTATAAATTTTAAAACGATGAATAACGCAGATCTCCTGAATGTCGCCAATGAATTTGGCAGTCCAGTTTATGTTTATGATAGTGAAAAAATAATATCACAATATAAACGCCTCACAGATGCATTTAAGGGGGTTAAACATTTACAACTTCACTATGCTGTAAAAGCTTTGTCTAATCTAAGTGTTTTAAAGTTATTTAATAAATTAGGCAGCGGTTTGGATACGGTTTCTATACAGGAAGTTAAATTAGGTATTGAAGCCGGAGTAGATCCATCAAAAATTATTTACACGCCTAATGGTGTTTCTATGGAAGAGCTAGAGGAAGCTATAGAATTAGGTGTCAAAATTAACATTGATAATCTGGTTATTCTAGAGCAATTTGGGACAAAACATCCTGAAGTACCGGTATGTATTCGTATCAATCCACATGTGATGGCCGGAGGAAATACCAATATTTCGGTTGGACATATCGATTCTAAATTTGGGATTTCCATCCACCAATTGCCACATGTTTTACGAATTGTTGAAAACACCAAAATGCACATCAATGGTGTGCACATGCATACAGGAAGTGATATCCTGGATATTGGGGTTTTTCTTCATGCCGCAGAAATATTGTTTGAAGTGGCAGAGAATTTTGAAGACCTAGAGTTTCTAGATTTCGGAAGTGGTTTCAAAGTCCCTTACCACGACAATGATATCCAAACCGATGTGGAAGAATTGGGACAAAAGCTTTCAAAACGATTCAATGAGTTTTGCGAATCTTACGGTCGAGAACTGACCTTATCTTTCGAGCCCGGTAAATTTTTGGTCAGTGAGGCAGGTTTTTTCTTAGTCAAAGTCAATGTGATTAAGCAGACCACTTCTACAGTTTTTGCTCAAGTCGACTCTGGGTTTAACCACTTAATTCGTCCGATGCTTTATGGGTCTAAGCATGAAATTTTTAATGTTTCACATCCAGAAAGAAAACAACGATTTTATTCAGTTGTAGGCTATATCTGTGAAACCGATACTTTTGCCAACAACAAAATGATCAGCGAAATATCTGAAGGTGATATTTTAGCTTTTAAAAATGCCGGTGCCTATTGCCAGACTATGGCCAGTAATTACAATTCCAGATTCAGACCAGCCGAAGTTTTATGGCATGATGGCAAAGCGCATTTAATCCGCCAACGAGAAACTTTTGAGGACTTGTTGAAGAATCAGGTGGTTTTGGAGTTTTGATAATGTGTTAATGTAACCATGTGCTAATTTGATAATGTAGCAATTTGAAAATTAGGAGTTGCTGTGGTTGCTGAGCATTCCAATAAATTCAATGACTACTTAGTCGAAGCATGGATGCTATTGATACTGTAGATTCTGTGATTACTTTTGTTGCTGTAGTCTGTTTGATGTTATTGTAGTTTTACTTAAAATTCTAATTTTAGAAAACTATAATAACCGTTGTTTCTTGTGTTTTGTTTTGGTGTTTTCCTTCAGCCATTGGGCTTGTTTTCTTGCCGCTTCTAAGGTAACGGGCTGTTGTTTGGATAAGAGCATCATGACTTGAGCCGCTCTTTCCCGAAATGAGATTTTGTAATTCATATTTTATTTGATTTATTTCCATTAAAATAAGCTATTGTAGCTTTGATATGCACAAAAATAGTAAAAAGAATTCTTGATTAACAAAATTTATATGTTTCAAAGGATTTTAAAATAAATTATTTATTGAGTAAAACTTGAGCATGCAAACTATTGGTTTTTATGGTGATAGTTCATCTTGCAACTTTTTAAAAAACTATTTTCTGGTTTCTGTAATGATTTTTTTACCTAATACAATTCCATGGTAAAAAACCTCTCTTACTCTATAATTGGGAATCTGTGCGAAACCGATACTTTTGCTAACAACAAAATGATCAGCGAAATATCTGAAGGTGATATTTTAGCTTTTAAAAATGCCGGTGCCTATTGCCAGACTATGGCTAGTAACTACAATTCTAGGTTTAGACCAGCCGAAGTTTTATGGCATGAGGGCGAAGCGCATTTAATCCGCCAACGTAAGACTTTTGAGGATTTGGTGAAGAATCAGGTGGTGATGGAGTTTGATAATGTGTTAATGTAACCATGTCCTAATTTGATAATGTAGCAATTTGAAAATTAGGAGTTGCTGTGGTTGCTGAGCCTTTCTTTAAACTCAAGACAGGCTAAAGTCGAAATGAAAGATTTAGAAAACCTATTTTTACCTATCAAAAATAGTTTTCAATTCAAAATCAAGCTCAGGAAATAATCTCGGGTTTATAGAAATTAATTTAAGCGTTTTGTCAATTTCTTAAGATAACTTTTTCATTTCACGTTCAGTAAAATGTATTTCAAGATACTCGTAGGTTTTAGCTAATTCTTTTAAAGCGTAGTCTGTCCAAAGAATTTTATAACCACTTTCTATAAATCTTTTCAGCTTCTGAATTTGGGTTCAGTTTTCCTTTTTCAGCATCCGTTAAACCCAGTTCAATTGATTTTTTCTCAGACTCAGATATTTCATTCCACCAATCTTTGGTTTCACTTTTTCTTAATTCCATTATTTTTTGAATCAAGGAGGTATCTTCCAAAGTCGTTAACCATTGGATGAGTTCTATTTTGGCACTTTGAATATTTAAATCCATAATTTAAATTTAACTCATTTTCGTTAATTGCGCAAATGCAGTACAAAAAAATATGTGATAATTTGAAAACGTGCAAATTTTGAAGATTTGGTGTTTTCTAACTTTTGAATACCGACATATGATAATAATTGTTAGACCAATCAAACAGAATTCTATAAATTTGGAATTCATAATTCAAAATTTATAATTTAAAATTGATCAGTCAATCCTCCATCCAAAACGTACTAGACGCCGCCCGAGTCGAGGAGGTGATAGGCGATTTTGTACAATTGAAAAAATCCGGGAGTAACTTTAAAGGTCTCAGTCCGTTTACCGATGAACGCACGCCCAGCTTTATGGTATCGCCGCTGAAGCAGATTTGGAAAGATTTCTCCAGTGGAAAAGGGGGCAATGCCATTTCCTTTATTATGGAGCATGAGCATTTTTCCTACCCGGAAGCGATTAAGTATCTGGCGAAAAAATACAATATCGAGATTGAAGAAACCGAGCAATCCGACGAGCAAAAACAAGCCGCCAGCGAACGCGAAAGCATGTACTTGGTCAACGCTTTTGCGCAGGATTTTTTTATCAATCAGATGAAAAAAACTGACGAAGGCAAGTCTATCGGTCTCAGCTATTTCAAAGAAAGAGGATTTAATGAAGATAGTCTGGAAACCTTCAAATTGGGTTACTCACCCGAAGCTTGGCAGGCGTTTACAGATAAGGCGATCAGCAAAGGATATAAATTAGAATATCTCGAAAAAACAGGGCTTAGTATAGTTAAAGGCGACAAAAAATTCGACCGTTTTAGAGGCCGGGTTATTTTTCCCATTCATTCGCTTACCGGCAGAGTTTTAGGTTTTGGCGGACGAATTCTCACCAACGATAAAAAAGCCGCAAAATACCTCAATTCGCCTGAAAGTGAAGTCTACCATAAAAGTAAAGTGCTCTACGGTCTTTATCAGGCCAAAACCCATATTGCCAAAGAAGATAATTGCTATCTCGTTGAAGGCTATACCGATGTGATTCAGTTTCATCAGGCCGGCATCAAAAACGTGGTGTCATCTTCAGGTACGGCGCTCACCGAACAGCAAATCCGATTAATTCAACGATTGACGCCAAACATTACAGTACTCTTTGATGGCGATGATGCCGGAATTAGAGCTTCGATTCGTGGAATTGATATGATTCTGGAGCAGGGCATGCAAGTCAAGGTCTGTACATTTCCGGATGGAGAAGATCCTGATAGTTTTGCCAAGGCTCACGATACGCATGAGATTCAGGACTACCTTAAGGAAAATGCTAAAGATTTTATAAGTTTTAAAGCCAAACTGCTGAGTGAAACTGCAAAAGATAATCCCGCAGAAAAAGCAAATGTGACCAGGGATATCATAAACAGTATCGCAAAAATCCCCGATTTAATTCAGCAGGAGTTATACGTTAAAACCTGTTCTAGAATCATGGAGGTTTCTGAAGAAGTATTGTTTAGTACGCTGGCGCAGATTAAATCTAAAACCGAGCGAGAGCAAAAACGTGCTTATAGAAATAAACCTCAGGAGCAGATGGAAGTGGTTTCTAAACCTTCTGCGCCTAAAGAAAAAGTTGATCCGCAGGAAGAACTGGAACGCATTATTATTAGTTTATTGCTTCGCTATGGGAATCAAACAGGAGAATTTGAAGACTATCTGCTGAAAGAAAACGACGATGGTGAACTTGAGCTAAGCTCAGAAATTAATAAAGAGCTGGTGTTCAATAAAATTTATATGGAATTGCAGGAAGATGAAATTGAATTTTCCAATCCAAAATTTCAGACCATTTATGATCTCATTTGCAGTCAATTTTCGGAGGAACAATTGATAGATCATAACAAATTACTTAACCTAACTGAAGAGGAGGTCGCTACTGAAATCACTTCTGCGCTTTTAGATAATGAAAACCACGAACTCCATCGCTGGGATGATAAAAATATTTTTGTAAAATCTAAAGATAAATTAGACCCTAAAGAAGTCACCCAAACCATACTTAATCTCAGACGTTTGCTTATCAAAAAAAAAATTGAAGATCTAAGCCAAAGCATAAAAGACCAAGCCCAAAACAGCCATACGGAAGTTTTGAGTGAAACCTTAGACTATAAAAAATTAGAAATGTTGATATCTAATAAGATTGGACGGGTCATGTAGGGTCTCGATACAATTTTGAGTTTCATTCCGCTTGGCTTCACGAACCACAAAATCACTCGACCTGACGGGTTTTTTATTCAATCACGTCACATCGAGTGTTTTTATTTTTCGACGATAGGAGATAAATAA
>CAYMXD010000140.1:0-6225 GCA_964394095.1 uncultured Mesohalobacter sp.
ATTTTATATCTCGATTCTAGACTGTTCTCAAAAATTTTTTCACCATAAGCGTTCTTAATTATTTTGTTTAAAGAGTCTGAATATTCATTTTTATAACTCAGAGAAATGTAATAGTCATTATTGTCATAGAATTTGTTCAAAATTTCCACTAACAATAATGTGTCATTTTTTATTTCATTTTGGTGAATTAAATTGATGATTTTCTCTTTACTTAATGTATCAAGTATAGTTTTATTTTGGACTTTAGAATTTTGCTGAATCTGATTTGATTTTCTATCTCTACAACTAATTATGAAAATGAAAGTTAATATGACTATTATATGTATCTTTTTCATAAAAATAACTGTTTAATTAAACTCTGGGTTAAATCAATTCAGCCTCAAAACAATCTTGAAAATGCTTTTTCAATTTGGCTTTGACTTCATTTTCATCTACTTTTTTCTGGCCTAATTCTACATTAAGTGAGGTCACGGCTTTATCCCTAATGCCACAAGGGACGATATTGTCAAAGTAGCCTAAATCTGCATTCACGTTAAAGGCAAAACCATGCATAGTCACCCATCGGGAAGCTCTTACGCCCATGGCACATATTTTTCTGGCGAAAGGCGTTTCTACATCCAGCCAAACACCGGTTTCGCCTTTGCTTCTTACAGCGTCAAGACCATAGTCTTTGAGCGTTAAAATGATGACTTCTTCGAGGAGCCTGAGGTATTTATGAATGTCTGTAAAAAAATTGTCGAGGTCTAAAATAGGATAGCCTACAATTTGTCCGGGGCCGTGATAGGTGATATCCCCGCCACGGTTAATTTTATAAAACGTAGCGCCTTTTTCTTTTAGTTGCTCCTCGTTAAGTAAAAGGTGTTCGAGTTTGCCGCTTTTTCCCAAAGTGTAAACATGAGGATGTTCAACAAATAAAAAGTGGTTTGGGGTGCTGTTATTTTGATGTTGTCTTCGGTTTTGGATTTTAATGTTCAGGATTTTATCAAATATATCCTCTTGATAATCCCAAGTTTCCTTGTAATCCTTCAAACCTAAATCTTCTAATATGACTTGTTTGTTCATGTTGCAAAATTACGAAATTTAAGTAGCCGATTATAGATTATTAACTACACATTAGTCCGCTGTGGTTTGTAAAAGTCTAAAAAATCGTTTCTTTGTAAAAAAAGTCTTGAAAACATTACAGGAGATATTATATGTTGTATTCTTTGCTTTGGTAATTTACGGTTGTGCGCAAATAAGCAGACCCGAGGGTGGTCCAAAAGATGTCGACCCCCCCAAATTTGTATCGTCTAGCCCGGAAAACTATTCTACTCTTTTTGATAAAGAGGAGATAAAAATACAATTTGATGAATTTATAAAGCTTAATAATCCACAGCAACAAATCATTTTTTCACCCCCTATTTTACCTAAGCCCGAAATTTCCCCAATGGGAGCAGCTTCTAAGGAGGTTGGGATTAAATTGGCTTTAGACTCACTTCAGGATAATACCACTTATACAGTTAATTTTGGTCAGAGTATTGAAGATAACAATGAAGGCAATCCTTTGCCCTTTTTTAAATACGTGTTTTCTACTGGCGATTACCTCGATTCATTAAAGCTTGAAGGCCGTATTAACGACATGAACTACAGAGAAACACCAGAGTTTGTAAGCGTTCTACTTTATGAAAAAGACAGCTTATATTCAGACTCTATTGTGTTTAAAGATATACCAACCTACGTGACTTATGTTATGGACTCCACAAACACTTTTAGCTTGGAAAATATGAGAGCAGGAACTTATAAACTCATAGCTTTAGAAGATAAAAACAACGATTATAAATTTAATCCCGGTAGAGAAAAAATTGGTTTTGTAGAAGATTTTATTGAACTGCCCACGCAAGTCAATTATGTCCTAAATATATTTGATACTTATAAAGATTTTAAACCGGTAAGACCAAAGCAGGTGAGTAAAAATCATTTAATATTTGGTTACGAGGGGGTTTTAGACTCTACAGATTTTGAGATTAAATTATTGTCTAAAGCACCGGATACGCTTGAATATAGAATTACCAAAAGACGTGATGCTGATACATTAGACTATTGGTTAAATTCTTATTTTAAAACAGATAGTCTTATTTTTAGCTTCAATTATCAAGATAAATCAGATTCTCTGGTAGTCAAAACCAAGGAAATGGAGGCAGATTCGCTTCAAATTGAAACCAAACCCAGAAGCATAATTGGGCTTAAAGAAGATGTTTATATAAGAGCAAATTTACCAATCACTCAAATTGATACCAGCAAAATTAATTTGGTGGATGCAGACACACTGGATGTAAATTATTCTGCAGAATTGGATAAATTTCAAAATCAAATTCAGATCCGGTTTGATAAAAAAGAAAATGCAAACTATAGGCTTAGCATTTTACCCAAAGCGTTGATAGATTTTTATGGACATACAAATGACACTATTAATGTAGCCTTGAAAACGAAGAAAAAATCAGATTTTAGTTTATTAGATCTCACAATCGCAAACCTAGACCGTTATCCGGCCATAGTACAAATTGTAAATGACAAAGAGGAGGTTTTAAAATCTGTGACATTAACCAATACCAACACACATACATTTGAGTACATTACACCTCAAAGCGGAAAAGCTTTCATTAAAGTTATTTATGATGATAATGAAAATGGCGTTTGGGATCCTGGTAATTATTTGAAAAATATACAACCTGAAGAAGTCAAATACGCAGAATTAAAAAGTGAACTCCGCGCCAATTGGGATATTGTGGAGTCGGTTAGATTAGAGTAGCGCAAACCCATCCCGATCCTTCAAAAACCCAAATTTCTCTCTGCTTGTTTCGATATGGTCTTTAGATAAAACCTTGGTTTCTACAAAAGCTTTTTCAAATAGTCTTCTAGCCATTACTGATAATTTTTTTTGAAAGCATAGGCTCAACTTACATGAACATTTTTATTTTTATCTTTACAACAAATGCGAGCATGTCAAGAGTTTCTCATCAAAAATCCAAACCCATCATCGACCAAATCGACACGGTATTGCCGGAGCATTACGGTTTTACGGGGGCGGAGTTAGATTTTATCATCAACTACGATATCAAGTACAGGATGGGTAAGGTGTTGTTTGATAATGGAGGTAAATGAAGTGGGTATGACTAAAGAAAAACAAAACATAGAATTTAAAGCAACTTGGCGTGATGAGTTCTTGAAGTGGATTTGTGGATTTGCTAATGCCCAAGGCGGCATCTTGATTATAGGTAAAGATGATAATGGTCGTGTCAAGCACTTGGCAAAGGCCAGGAAACTTTTGGAGGATATTCCCAATTAAGTAAGAGATATTTTAGGTTTGATTGTAGATGTAAACCTGCATACTGTGGATGGAAATGATTATTTAGAAATTGTTGTAGAACCCTATCCTTTTCCAATAAGTTTGAGAGGGAAATACTATTACCGTACAGGCAGTACACTGCAAGAATTAAAAGGTGCTGCATTAACAAAATTTCTTTTACAGCAACAGGGTAAAAAATGGGACGGCGTACCCGTTCCCAATCTTACCGCTAATGACTTAAAGAATGATACTTTTGATTTTTTCCGAAAAAAAGCAGCCAAGAGCAAACGATTAGAACCTGAAGATTTAGAGGGTACTAATCAGGAATTAATGGAAAGTTTGAAATTGTATTTGGAAGATGAGAAAATGATGAAACGAGCAGGAGTATTGCTTTTTCATCCAAACCCGGAAAACTATATTACTGGAGCTTACATCAAAATTGGTTTTTTTGAAAATGAAGCGGATTTGATTTTTCAGGATGAAGTCCACGGAAATCTGTTTGAGCAGATTGAAAAGGCAATGGATTTACTCTTTACCAAATACATCAAAGCACTGGTAAGCTATGAAGGAATATCCCGCGTGGAAACCTATGAATACCCTAAAGAAGCTGTTCGTGAAGCCTTGCTTAATGCTATAGGGCACAAGGACTATTCTGGTGGTATACCCATTCAAATCAAGGTTTATAAAGATCAAATAAAGATATGGAACGAAGGACAATTGCCTGCCAATTGGACTATTAGTAATCTTTTAAAAAATCATGCTTCTCGACCATACAATCCCGATATTGCGAATACACTTTTCAGAAGTGGTTATATCGAATCTTGGGGACGAGGTATTGCTAAAATGGCTGAATACTGTTCAACAGCGGGTATTCCTAAACCAATTTATGTCAATGCTGATTCTGATTTTTGGGTACAGTTCAGAAAAGATATTTATAATGAGCAGTATTTGAGAAATTTAGGATTGAATGAGAGGCAAGTGAAAGCTGTACTTTTTGTTAAGGAAAAAGGAAAAATTACAAATAGTGATTATAAGGAACTGAATGGGGTATCAAAATCCACAGCAACAAGAGATTTATCTGAACTAGTGCATAAAAAAATGATTCGCTTAGAGGGAAGTGGAAAAAGGGATATTCATTACATCTTGAACCAAAGATGAGCCTTAAATGAACCAAATGAACCAAAAATGAACCAAAAGAAAGCACAGCAAGAATGTGTGTTATAGTCTGATAAAAATGCTTTAATAAGCAAATTGAAATTAAAAATAGAATAAACATAGGATTCACAAGAGCTCAAATATGGCGAAGCAAACTTGCGGAGTGTTGTAAATACATTATTTATCAGTGTCTTACGCATTTACTAAAGGACTCAATGAGGGAATAGCTGAGGGAGTAATTGAGGGAATGACAAATAAACCTTGATCAATGGAATATTTAGGAAACATGGGGAGATATTGAAACACCACAAGACAGGCTTTCTAAGCTCAAGAAAATGCCCGTCAGAAGTTGTGCTAAAAGTTACGAATGGGCAAAACAACAAAGAGCAGAAGAAAGCTGTATAGTCTGTGGAAACCATTCACAAATAGAAAAGGATGTTTTTGAAATTTTACTCAAAGGTAAGCAACCGCTTATTTTAGTATTGCCAAGGGGTTTAAAAAAACGCTGGAGCAAAGTATGGCTTAATAATATAGACATAGGTAGACTACTCATTATATCGCCATTTAGAAGAGATGTATCAAGAATAACAAGAGACACTGCAGTTGTTAAAAATCAAACCATAATAGAGATAAGCGATAATATTGTGATTGGCTTTAAAACGCAATCAGGTCAATTGGATAAAATTCTATCAGGCGTAAAACATCAATCTATTTGATTTCAAGTTTATGATTTATCAAAGATGATATCAGATGAGATTGTTTTAGAAAACGGAATTATCAACTCAACTCAAACCCATCCCGATCCTTCAAAAACCCAAATTTCTCTCTGCTTGTCTCGATGTGGTCTTTAGATAAAACCTTGGTTTCTACAAAAGCTTTTTCAAATAGATCTGTCGTGATTTTTTCACCCAAGGCATCATAAATGGCCGAGTGTCCTGAATGCGGGAAACCATTACCATCTTTACCAACCCGATTTACGCCAATGCAATAGCTCATGTTTTCTATGGCGCGGGCTTTGAGTAAAGCATCCCAAGCGGCTACGCGTTTTTGCGGCCAATTGGCGACAAAAATCAGTATATCGTAATCTTCTGTATTTCTAATCCACACAGGAAAACGTAAATCATAGCAAACCAATGGACAAATTTTCCATCCTTTATAATCTACAATCAACTTTTCTTGTCCTGCGGAATAGTAATTTTGTTCACCGGCCAGTGTAAATAAATGCTTTTTATCATAAGTCTTATAGCTGCCGTTGGGGTTTACAAAGAAAAGCCGATTGTAAAAATGTCCTCTGTCTTTTATGATGGCACTGCCGGTAATGGCAGCTTGTTTATGATGAGCTTGTTCTCTAAGCCACTCTAGAGTTTTGCCCTCGGGAATATCATAGAGCTGTTCGGCATTCATACTAAAACCGGTGGTAAACATTTCGGGCAATACAATCACATCTGTATCGAGTTCAATCGCATCAATGAGTTCACTGAAATGCTGAAAATTTGCCGGTTTGTTTTCCCAAGCCAAGTCGGTTTGAATAATGCTGACGGATAGGTTTTTTGATATCATAATTAAATATGTTTTCTAGTTTTAAAATATTGAAAAATACTAAATTAATTCAGAAGATATATCATCGTCACTTCGAGTGTCCCGACGGATACCGTCCGGATGTATCGAGAAGTATTTCGTCGAATCACTTCGACCTGACCTCGATACCTGTCTGCCGACCTGGCAGGCAATCCCGACAAAAATGT
>CAYMXD010000141.1:0-2590 GCA_964394095.1 uncultured Mesohalobacter sp.
GGATTTGAGAGGAAAAAGTTCCCTTCCCTTTGGGAAGGGTTAGGGATGGGCTTTTAGAACTTCCGCTTTATCGGCCCAATGGTATCTTCAATATCTTCTTTAATGGAATCGCCGTGCTCTTGTAGTGATTTGGTTTGCTCTTCAACTTCTTTTTTTAAATCAACGCTTGTTTCTTTGACTTTATGAGTCTCTTTGGTGATTTCATATTTTATATCGTCTGTAGCTTCGCGGATCGATTTCACCGCTTTACCGGCGGTTCTGGCAATATCGGGAACTTTATCTGCTCCAAATACGAGAAGGATAACAAAGACAATTACTGCTATCTCCGCACCACTTATAAAATAAATCATATAACTCATGTTTGCAAAGATATATAAATTAAGATGCATGTTGGATATTAATTTCAATCCCTAAAATAAAATTTAACTACTTTTTACAGACACAATTTCCATTAAAGTCTGAAAGTAAACCAACTTACCTTTATAAGGCTTTGCCAGGTCTACAAAATGACCCTCATGAAATTTTTTGTACTGCACGAAATGAGAGTGACTCGGGCAGAACAATTGAAGGCTGTAAGTTTTTCCCTCACTTCCATCCTGTGCTAAAATTTCAGTAAAAATAGCTTTATTGAAAAGTCCGGTATCTAAAATATGAGGAATAAAGTCTTGTTCAATTTTATCTTTAGACTCTTCAGAAATTGAGGCATCTATATTAAATGTGGTATTAAAAATATACATGAATCAAAGGTTTTGCTCTTTCCTAAGCTGCCGATAGAGTTTTCTAGCTTCAACAAAGAAGATACTGTCCTGATGGTTAAAAATAAGAAACTCTAAATTCTGTTGAGCTTCTTCAGGCGTTCCAAGAACATCAATTTGTAAATTGGAAAGCTTAAATAAAGCATTATCTGTAACTATACTTTCAGGATGCTGGTCTATAATTTGTTTGTATTGTGCAGCAGCTTGCTGATATTTCCCTAATTTTTCTAAAACCTCTGCTTTTTTATACAAGGCCTGATCGATGATATGAAAATTATCACTGTCATTTATTAAACTGTCTAATTGTACTAAAGCTTCATCAGGTTTAGACTGGTAAACCATCAAATCTGCCTTAGCTATATTTTTTAAAGCCTGTTGCGTGGAATCTACATCAGACTTGCCTTGTTTGATGAACATGGCCATTTCAAGGGCGTCGTTGGCTATAGTTTGGGTGGTTGCCTTTTTTAAAACATCAAGCTGCGTCAATGCCCAACTGAAATCGCCTTTATAGTAACTCGCCATAGCCGTTTTATATTTGGCTTGTTGAGCCAGTGGCGTGTTTTTTACTTGCTTGCTTACAAGGCTATACTTTATCAAAGCCTGATTATATTGCTCTTGAGCAACCAAAATATCAGCCAGAAGCATTTGCACTTTGGCTTCCATAAATTGATTGGTTTCAATCTTTAATGCGCTTTCCAGAAGTTGATTTGCTTTTTCCCATTGGTTTAAATTAAAAGCTAAAAATTCAGCATACAAAAGTTGTAAGCCTAAAGTTTCCGCATTATAGCCATATGTGTCAAAATGCTTCAAAAATTCTTTTGTTATATCTGAAGGCTCGTCTTTTCTTAAAAGCTTTATCTGCATTTGATGTTCTACCGCTTCAAGTTTGATTTCAATATTCTGAGATTCTTCAATAATAAAATCATAGATATCTCCGGCAGTATCGTAAGCCTCAGCTTCTGTGGTGACATCTGCCAAATCAAATAATCGTCCGTAATCTTTAAATTGTGTTCTTTTAAAAATCGCCTTTTCCTGAGCAAATGAACTGTTATAAGACTCCTCTTGAACGAATACCCAGCTTAAGATTTGGTTGTAAAGTATAATGGGTTTTTGCTGTAATTTTTGAAGTAGTAATCGTTTTAGGATAAGATTGTTTTCATTTTGAGGATCAGTATTGATGTATTCACTTAGGTTGCGCTGTATAACTTCAAAGTATTTCTGACTCTCTTCTATAATACTTAAGTAATTTTCGAACATCAACTTTTGATCGCCTGTTTCACCATAAAGCCTCGCCAATTCTATGCTATAGTTTATTCTAGGTTTTTCTGCATTAGCGATTTCATAAGTCTCAATGGCGTAATCCAAAAGGTTGTGTTGTTGAAAAGCTCTACCCGTGGTATAGGCAAATGCACTTCTCTCTTTAACTATTCCAATAGCTTTTTCATACCACACTTTGGCCTGTAAAGAATCTTGCTGTATCTGATGGATATGCCCTAATTCCACCATAATGTTTGGAAAAGTACCGGGTTTGTCAAGATAATTTTCATATAGTTTTTGAGCTTTATCAAATTCTTCCAATTGTGTGTAAACGTCCCCAAGTCCCAAGAGGTAATCTTGTTTTCTCGAATTTTTTTTGTGTAGCTTTTCGTAGATACTTTTTGCTTTTTCGTATTCACCCTGTTCCACATAATTCATGGCAAGACTTATATTTTGGGCGTTTACAGAAAAATCACTCAAAAAGAACAGACAAAAAAAGAAGACCCAAAGAATAGTTTTCAAAATGAAATATTTTAATTCATTCAAATGTAACCTAATTTCACAAAATCTAAAAAAGC
>CAYMXD010000141.1:2600-2996 GCA_964394095.1 uncultured Mesohalobacter sp.
TGATGGGTCTCCTTTTAAGTAAGTGAGCATTCATGGTGTAATCAGAATTCATAACTGTTGAATAAATCCAGTTATAGCGATTATGTTTTTCAACTATACCAACTATAACTTAAATTCACAAAATGTAAAAAAGCACGGATTTTAATATTCAAAAGTTTAACAGTAATTGTTTTAATTGAAGCTGTCAGGGTTTTCTTACCCGAAAGTTATACCGACTTGTACGCCTTTGAAGGAAAACCTTTTGGGTCATCGCCTCTAACCCGAAGGGTCTTCGAGCACCCTTTGGGTTTTCCTCTCATAAACTTTTTACTACTATTCCGAAAACTAGACTCCGTGATAAGACCCAAAAGGTTGGGAAAACCTTATATGTTTGTTTTTTCTTTTGAATAAGTAAAT
>CAYMXD010000141.1:3006-6133 GCA_964394095.1 uncultured Mesohalobacter sp.
GGTTGGGAAAACCTTTCGGGTCGATGTATCTATATCTTTCAGAAATAAAAGACAAAATTCAGAGTCTTCGTGTATTTTAGAACAATCGAATATTATCTGAATTTCAAAAAATCATATCAATTTGAACTAAAATTCAACTCTTCTATATTTCAAGTACATTTATGAGATGCACCACAGCATTTTGAATTCTCCAACTGAAACCAACTTTCAAACAGAGTTCATCTATTTATAATTATATTGCCTACTTTTTAATAACTTTTTGTTAAGCGAATGCAATTGCTCTACGCCATTCAGGATGAAAAAATTGATCCGATTTTTGTTTCGGTAATGTCCATTCTTTTGGTTGCTTTTATCTTTATTGTTGTTTTCAGACAGGTGTTTGGTTTTGTTGAAACCTTTTGGGTGGAACATATTTCGCCAAAACCCTTTTATAACCATATCTATTTTATAAAACAAAAACTGACTGATGATCAGCTTTATATTCTTGAATCCCAATTTTCATTTTACCAAAAACTAGATAAAAAGAAGAAGCGTTATTTTGAACATCGAGTGGCAAAATTCATTAAATCTCATAGTTTTAAAGGCCGAAAAGGTGTTTATATTGACGACCAGAAAAAAGTTCTGATTTCTGCTACGGCTATTATGCTCACATTTGGGTACAGAGATTTTATATTCAAATCTTTGGATAAATTTTTAATCTATCCCAAAGTGTTTTATTCTAAACTGAACAACGCCGATCACAAAGGAGAATTCAACCCCGGCTATAAAGCCATTGTATTCTCGTGGGAAGATTTTATGCAGGGCTACGACATTGATAATGATAATTTTAATTTGGGGATACACGAAATTGTACATGCCATGCATTTCGATTATTTGCGGAAAAGCAATACTACTATAACGGCTTCGATTTTCATCAATCATTATGATAAACTGAAAAGATTTTTAAATGAAAATCCCTGGTATAGAGATAATCTTGTGAAATCAAAATATTTAAGGAGTTATGCGTTTAACAACAATTTTGAGTTCATCGCGGTTTTGATAGAATCCTTTATGGAAACTCCACTCGAACTAAGAACTCAATTTCCGGAGATTTATGATCACGTAAAAAAGATGCTGAATTTTGAGAGAGTCTATCTCTAGTTTTGCACTTCGATAATTATAGGTACGAAGTTGCGAACTTCCTGCAGCAGGATTTTTTTTAGACCCAAATGCTTAGAAAAACCTTTCGGGTCAGCGCATCTAACCCGAAGGGTCTTCGAGCACCATTTGGGTTTTCCTCTCAAGTTTGAGCGGAACACGTCTTATGACTTTACTTATATTTCTTACTACTATTCCGAAAAACGGACTCTGTGGTAAGACCCAAAAGGTTGCGAAAACCTTATATGTTTGTTTTTTCTTTTGAATAAGTAAATATAATCAATCATCTTTGACACAAGGAGGATCAAACCTTGATACGCAGATATCGCCCGAAAGTTTCTCCTTTGTCAAGTTGAGTTCGTGGTATAACCTGGTTCTTGAAACCGTATATTATAAGGATGGATGATGCTTGATTATTTACTTAATTTTTAAAACAGATTTATGGATAAACAGATTTTTTTAGGCATAGATGTAAGTAAAGGCTATGCTGATTTTATTCCTCTTAACGTTAAAGGGGATAGTATTGAAAAGAGGTTTCAATTAACTGATAATAAAGCTGGACACAAACAGCTAAAAATTATCATCAATAATTGGATTATAAAAGGTGCTCAAAGTATTTACTGTGGTGTTGAGAGTACAGGTGGCTATGAAAATAATTGGTATAATCTATTGAAAGGCTTACAGAGTACGGGAAATATTTTTGCTACCCGACTTAATCCCAAAGTAGTTAAGTCGACCGGAGATGCTAAATTAAGACGTACAATTACAGATGGTGTAAGCGCTAAGAACATAGCTCTGTACATAAGTAAATATAGTGAAGACGTGGATTATGGATTAAATTACGCACGTAGTGAAGAGTTTAAGATAGGTCGTGATATTTTAACCGGTATTCGTATGCATATCAAACAAAGAACTCAATTGTCAAATCAATTAGAGAAATGGCTTTATGATACATTTCCAGAAGTATTGATTTATTGCAGAAACGGAGTACCTATTTGGTTATTAAAACTGTTGGCCACTTATCCTTCTGCAAGCAAAGTATCTGCATCTAAAGGTGGTGTTTTAAAAATAAAAGGGATATCCAAAGAAAAAGCTACAAAATTAAAATCATTAGCTAAAGAAAATGATAAAAAAGTAAGCTCATCCAAAGAATATCTTATAGCTACTACAGCCAAAGAGATTTTACACAAACACGATGTGATTGATAACCAGCAAGGATATCTAAATGACCTTTATAAAAATCATAAAGATGTAAAGCTATTAACCTCAATTACTGGAGTTGGTGTAAAATCTGCTGTAACTTTTGTATTGGAGATAGATGGTGTAGATAGATTTAAAGAAGTGAAAAAAATAGTTTCCTATTTTGGTGTTCATCCTACTTTCAAAGAAAGCGGTGATGGCAAGTGGGGTAATCATATGAGTAAGCAAGGAAGAGGAACTATGCGTGCAACTTTGTATATGT
Organism: uncultured Mesohalobacter sp.; assembly: GCA_964394095.1. GTDB lineage: Bacteria > Bacteroidota > Bacteroidia > Flavobacteriales > Flavobacteriaceae > Psychroflexus. Next base: position 5,606 of record CAYMXD010000141.1, read on the forward strand.
GTGCTATGTCTGGAGTCAGATATAATAAGCCTTTGAAAGAAATTTATACCAGATGCAGATCTAAAGGCATGAAACATAACCAGGCAATAGGCGCAGCTATGCATAAGTTATTGAGGATTATCTATGGAATACTAAAGACAAAGAAGGCTTTTGATGCAGATATTGATAGAAGAAATCAAGAAAATGCAATTGAAAAACAAAAACAAAAAAAAGAAAATAAAACTAGTAAAATAAAAGAACAAAAGAAAAGTTTACACAGATATCAGTCCGAAAATACAGATGGTCCTATATCTGGAAGAAAAGCAGTAAAAACTAAAAAAACAGACGGAGTCCCAAATTCCAAGCTTGGAATAAATGCGGGCTTACCGCCTGAGTATACAAACATATAAAATAGTTTGAAATTTATTTGGAAATTAACGGTATAACTTTCGGGTCGGGGGTGTTAATAAATTTCTGGTCGTATTCAAAAATTTGTTTAAATTTATAACATGAAAACAAGCCTTCTTTGCCTCCTCTTCTTTTTAAGCA
>CAYMXD010000142.1:0-6114 GCA_964394095.1 uncultured Mesohalobacter sp.
GAAAAGGACTATATCAGGATTAATGCGTTTTAAAATGTCATTAGCTAGAGAAGTATTGAGAGTTAATTGATGTACCGGTATCTCAAAATCATTGAGATTGGCTGAAAATTCGTTTTTTGGATTTGCAGTGGCAAAATGAATGTTATACCCAAAGGATTTAATTAGTTGTATGATTTGAAGCATCCTGGAACCGGCAGCTGTAGATTTTGGTTCAGGATATCGTAAACCTATAATAAGGACAGTTTTGTTCTTCAAATCTTTTGAAATATATTGGTGAACTAAAATAACCCAAAAACCTCGACCAATATCCACAGAGAGATCATTAAAATCACAAAAATAAAACTGAACAAAAAAAACTGAATGGCTTTTTTGACATTGTAAAATTTCTTGTCGATGATAACACTTTCTGCATGAATTTGATGGCTTAACTGTTTGACAATCTCTTCATTGGTTTCACAGATTTTTGTGATTTCCTCCACGTACTTTTTTGGACTTTTAAATGCATTGGCCGCATCTCTAAAAAAGAAGACATTGGTATCGTACTTCATTTGTAAATTAGGCTGAAAACATTTGAAACAATAGTAAATTGAAATTATAACACATGCCACCCATAGCAGAGCAAAACCAACAAAGACCAAATTCTCTTTGAATATGTTTTCAAAATTCGAAATTCTATCTACAAATAAACCCAAAATTAAACTGTGAAAAGAAAAGAGAATACCGGCTTTAAGCTCAGAAGCTCTAATGAGTTTTTCTAATCGTTCTAGTTGTTCCCAATAATTATTGGTATCCTGTGCCATAATTCAAAGATTCTAAAAATTATTTTCTGCTTAAGTAATACATATTCAAAGGACTTCTGTTTTTAATAGATATTTTGCCTCTATTTACAAATTCATATTTGTCTTTAATAAGTTGGTATGTGTCTTCAGAAATGCATATTTTTCCGGTTTCGCAGCTGGATTCTATTCTAGATGCTACATTTACGGTATCCCCCCAAATATCATAAGAAAATTTATATTTTCCAACAACTCCTGCTACAACAGGCCCGGTATGCATACCAATTCTTATATCAAATCTTAAGTCACTCACAGCGTAAACTTGTTTTGATTTTCTTACAAATTCTATGATATCCAAAGCAGCTTCAGCCATAAGCTCTGCATGATTATCGATTTGCTCGTGCAATCCTGCAGCACACATATAAGAATCGCCAATGGTTTTAATTTTTTCAATTTTATATTTTTCCATAATTTTATCAAATTCAGAAAAATACATATCTACGCTTTCAACTAATTTTTCTGGAGAAGAATTTTCTGCATATTTAGTGAAGCTTTTAAAATCGGTAAATAACACCGTAACCGATTCATGCCTTTTAGCTTCAACTTTACCTTGTGTTTTTAATTCATCTGCTGTTTCTTTTGGCAGGATATTAAGTAATAAACGGTCAGACTTTTTCTTTTCTTCATCGATAATTTTTTTGGTTTTGTTTATAAATTTATTTCTACGGTATAATCCGAATGCTATACCTGAGACTAAAATCATTCCACCAAGAAACGCATAGGTTAATATTTTATCATTTTTTCTCTTTTGCCGTTCTAAATCAAGTTCAATTTGTTTTTGAGAGACTTGAAATTCTGTCCTTAGATTGGCCAGCTTTTGAACTGTAGCTATGTCGTTTATACTTTCTTCATTGGCGATATAGTTTTTATAATGAAAAAGTGATTTGACGGGCTCATTATTTTGCTCATATATTCTAGACAGCTGAAGGTTGGATTTACTGATTACTTCTCTATTTTTATATTCTATTGCAAGCTCTAAACTTCTTGTAGCATAATCTAATGCTGATTGAGGCTGATTTAAATCTAAGTTGATTTCAGAAAGTGTATTTAAGTAATATGAAATTGGGCGGTAGTATTCTTCTTCTTCCAGTATTTTGATAGCTTCTTTTAGGTTAGCTTCTGCCATATTTGGTTTCTTCTGTTTAGCATATACCATACCTATATTTCCTAAGTTGTATGCTGCGCCAAGCCTGTAATCTGTTTTTTCACATAGACCACTGGATTCGTAAAAATAACTCAAGGCTTTTTCGTAATTACCTGCTTTAAAATATTCATCCCCTGCATTTAGTAGCGCCGTAGCCAAGTATCCCTCAAGTTTTTTTATTTCTAATGTATCGGTTGAGGTTTTACTAAGTTGCCTCAATTGACTAATACCACCCTCGTAATAATTGGTAGAAATATCGTGGTTACCAATATCTGAATACACCCCGCCAATCGTAATATTAGTCAAAGCAAGATCTACAATTTCATTATTGTCTGCTGCAATTGTGGATGCCATTTGATAAAACTCAAGGGCTTTAGAAAGTTCTCTTTTAAGACTGTAGGCATTTCCCTTTTGTAAATACCCGTCAAATAAATATCGCGTTGAATCTACAAGTTTTGCTTTATCGATAAGTAGATTGCTGTATTCTAAAATTTTATCAGGATCACTTATTTCAGACGAAAGTTGACTTAAAATTTTGAGTTCATCTTGTGTATTAAAGGTTTTAGAAATGTATTCCTCTTCAACTATTTTAATATCTTTCTTTAAGTCCTGTGCATAAGTAGGACTAATAAAAAAAAAGCCAAGAATAATGGCTTTTAGAATAACTGACAATTTAATATTTAATGTTTGAAGTTGAATTCTCAATGACTTTAATTTTCAATATTTCCTATTGAATTCTTTTAACTCTTATTCTGGGATCAATCATAAACATACCGTTTACTCTTCTACCATCTACGCTTACTTTAAATTTTAAATTATATTTTTCTTCATCCCCTGGTTGACCTTGAACGACTTCACCGGTTATAATGCCGCCTCGGTCTTTAATGGTATTTTGTCCGAAAACATTTTTACCCCCCTCGTAATTTACTTGTTTTAACTCTATCGAACTGTTTAGCTCAGAATTTACTGCTGTACCTCTCCAGACGACTATATCTCCAACATTTACATCAATAGTATACTCTTCATTAGATACGTTATTATCCTGTCCAAAACTGCAAACTTCATTCACATTTTCTTTGGTAATATTGGAGGTTTCACAGGTTAAAGTTATGGTGTGTGTCGTTTGTGCAAAAATCAATGTGTTTAAAAAAATTGTAAAAACTAACAGCAAATTTTTAATAATGTATGCATTTTTCATGTTATTTTTTTTAAGTTTAGTCAAATATAGTTAAAAATTAATAATATATATTGTCAAGTTTATATCAAACAGTTTATTATTATTTAAAAACCACATGTTAATGTGGTTTATTATCATCTCGAAGGCTTGCTGTTTTTTTATGCTTCTAATGATTTATACAATTTCACTTTATTTCAGGTCTTTTGTTTTAGGAGTATTTTTGAAATAAGCTTACTTCATCTTTTGTGCAATCCCTCCTTTTGTACCTATGCAACATTCTTTCATCAAGCATTGTATTACAGCTTTGCTGAGGTCTTGAATCTGTCTGATAATTCCTCATTTTTAATATTATGGATTATGCCTTTTGAGAAAACTTTATTATTCTTAAAATTCAATTAAAATTTAAATAGGGAAATAATGCGGATAAGTATATAAAAGATATTGTAATCATCTATATTTCATTAAATTTGTAACCTTTATTAAATAATTATTCATGTATAAATTATTTCTTGTTTTTCTATGGCCGTTTTTACTGGTATTTAGCTGCCAGGATAAATCAGAAAAGATTGAGAAAGAAACGGAAGATAAGGAAGTTGTAATTAAAAAAAAGGAGGTTGTTCAAAAAGCCTTTGGTTTTATATTAAACGACTATGAAGTTGTAAACGATACAGTTTCAAGAGGAGATTTTTTTGGTTCCATCATGGATAAGCATGGCATCACACCTCAGGAAGTTTACAAGATAACTCAAACGATTCCCGATACCATTTTCAATTTTAAAAGAATTAATGTCGGCAGACCTTATACCATTCTAAAGACTAAGGATAGTTTAAACAAACCTTTTGCTTTCATTTATGAAAATGATATAATTAATTATACACGTGTCTATTTAGGCGATAGTTTGTACGGCGAGAAGGACAAAAAACCAGTAACAATAAAAGAAAGGGTCGCCTCCGGAACTATTGAGTCCTCTTTATCTTTAGCCATAGATAATGCCGGAATAGATTACATGCTAACCAATAGATTGGCAGATATTTACCAGTGGACTATAGATTTTTTTAGAGTTCAACCCGGCGATCGTTTTAATGTTATTTTCAAAGAACGATATATCAATGATAGTATATACGCTGGACTAGAAAGTATAGATGCTGCGCTGTTTATACATCAAGATAAACCCTATTATGCCTTTGAATTTGAAGTAGATTCAACGACGAGAAGAACAGAGTATTTTGATGAAAAGGCCAAAACTCTAAGGCGTTTTTTCTTAAAAGCTCCTGTACAGTATTCTAGAATTTCATCTCGTTATAGTCCGAGACGATTTCACCCCGTACAAAGACGCTGGAAAGCGCATAAAGGCACAGACTATGCGGCCGCTACCGGCACACCTATTTGGGCGACAGCCAACGGGGTTGTGATTAAATCAAGTTACACGAGAGGGAATGGGAATTACGTTAAAATTAAACACACCAACAAATATACAACGCAATACCTTCATATGTCCAGACGAGCCGTTAGTGTCGGTGAACGCGTCAAACAAGGTGAAATTATTGGCTATGTAGGAAGCACAGGCTTAGCCACAGGGCCACATGTTTGCTACAGATTTTGGGTGTATGGCAAACAGGTTGATCCATTCAAACAAGACCTTCCCAAGGCAGAACCCATGCCTGAAGACCTAAAACCGAAATACTTTAATGCTATAGAAGGTTTAAAGGTAAAATTGGATGAGGACTTTTTTGAAACAGGGGAAGAAGACTTAGTGTTATAGAATTGTAAGTTGAAAGTTACAAGTTGAAAGGTTTTAGGTTTTAGGTTACAGATTCCAAATTCCAGATTTGTTGAATATTCAAAACTTGAAAAGTTCAGCTTCCTAATTTCTAACTTCTAATATTTAACTTCTAATATCTAACTTCTAATATCTAACTTCTAATATCTAACTTCTAATATCTAACTTAAACTAGCCTCTTTAATCTGTAAGGGTTTTTTATTCCGGGTTTCGGGTTTGGGCTATGTTCTGGCTTAGATTATCATATCATATAAACTCATAAACTACTAAACTCATAAACTATTAAAACACAGAAACCAAAAACTAAAATTCGAAAGCTTACCTCAAGTTGATTTCTCCGCCGAAGTTTCTTTTTTCGTTAAAGAATTCCGGATTACCGTAGATGTCGATTATACCGCCGGCTATGACTTTTGCTCCGCAGTTGTTAGAAGCGTAAACCTGGGCTTTTCCTCCATAAGAAACTTCTACAGATGTGTTTTCTGTTTTGAGATTCTGCGCTTGGTATGCTCCACCGGTTTTAATTTCAACATCCTGAGTATTGGCTATGCCTTGCATTTCAATCAAGCCTCCTGACAAGACTTTTACGTCAACTGAATCTACCTTGATTTCTCCACTAATCGTAGAGCCTTCCCCTGCCCGGAGAATCAATTGACTGGTTTCAAATACATTTTGAAATTCTGCAGATGATCCTTGAACAACATTTAAGTTACTTAAATTTTTTACATATACTTTAAGCCTGAGCGGCACATCACCTTCAATAAGAGCTTCAATTCTAGAAGAAATTCTCAATTGATTATCTCTTACTTTATAATTAATGGCCTCAAAAACCATTTCGTTAGCTACAATTTTATTTTCATCAACGTCAGTGAAAAGTTCAACCTGAATACCTGCTGAAATTTTAACAGCACTAATCTTTTCATTGATAAGCACAGATTTTTGTGCTAAAACATGAAATGACACAAAAGCAATGCCTACAAAAATTATATTTTTCATGTGTGTTGATTTATAATGTTAATTAACTCTTGTTTTTGAAGAACACCGCTTTGTCTCCATAACTGGCTTCCATTCTTAAACAACATCATTGTAGGTACGCCCCTAACCTGATATTTAGCTGCTAAATTCTGATTTTTATCCACATCAATTTTGATGATTTTTATGTTGTCATTTAGCTCGCTCT
>CAYMXD010000143.1:0-6098 GCA_964394095.1 uncultured Mesohalobacter sp.
AAATAAATAATTTGACATAGGTAAATGGTGTTAAGAAGATATTATCATCGTGTTTAGACCTCAAAGGTTTTCCTCCAAGGCGGACAAGTCAATACCTTTGAAGTCTTGATAAAGTCATGTGTATGTCAACAATTTATTTTTAAAAAACATCTTCCACCAAAATTTTAAATAAATATGACTTAGAATTTTTCTAATAATATTTACATTTACAGCAACTCAATATACTTTCAATTTGAAAGACAACTACAGACATCAGGGCAAGCGAAAACAATTGGTTGAAAAGCTCAAAACCAAAGGCATAACTTCCGCGCCTGTACTGGAAGCCATCAACAGAATTCCCAGGCATTTGTTTATGGACAGCGGTTTTGAAGATTTTGCCTACCAGGATAAAGCCTTCCCTATAGCCGAAGGACAAACCATTTCTCAGCCTTTTACGGTGGCGTTTCAGACCCAATTACTGGAGATTCAGAAAGGGGAATCCGTATTGGAAATTGGGACAGGCAGTGGTTTTCAAACGGCGGTGTTGTGCGAACTTGATGCTGTGGTTTTCAGCATTGAGCGACAGCGGCTATTGTATAAATCCACCAAACGCTTTTTAGAAAAATTAGGCTATCGCCCGAAATACCTCAGCTTTGGCGATGGCTATAAAGGCCTGCCGGAATATGCGCCTTTTGATAAAATTATCGTTACTGCCGGGGCGCCTTATGTGCCAAAACCGCTTATGGCACAATTGAGAATAGGCGGTAGGCTGGTCATTCCCGTTGGGGAAGATCCGCAAATCATGACCCTTTACATTAGAACAGATAAAAACAAATTTGATAAACATACCTATGGCGAATTCCGTTTTGTGCCTTTGCTTGAAGATAAAAATTAAATCATGAAAAATACCCCGAGATTTCTTTTGCTTTTCTTCCTGCTTTATACTGTTTGGAGTTGTACGGATAAACTTGATGTTCAAAAAATATCCGGCGAAAACATCAAAATTGAGCAAAGTTTGGATGAAGATGAGGAGATTAATGCCTTTATAGAACCCTATAAAACTTCAATTGAAAAGGAGATGAACAGCCCTTTGAGTTACACGCCCAAAGCCATGTTTAAAAATGATACACCCTACAACACCGCCATTGGCAACATGATGGCCGATGCGGTTTTTGAACTGGGAAACCCTGTGTTTTACCAACGTTTTCAGGATTCAATTGATGGCGTACTGTTGAATCACGGCGGAATACGAGCAGGCATTAATAAAGGAGAAATCACTACTCGAACGGCTTATAACATCATGCCATTTGAAAACATGGTGGTGGTAGCCAAATTAAAAGGCAATCAGGTTAAAAAAATGTTTCAATACTTGTCCAAAGCCAAACGGGCACATCCAATGTCTAACTTGTCCATAGCTGTTGATGAAAACTGGGATTTAAAAGCCTACAGCATTGATGGTGAAGCGGTCGAAATTTCAGAATATTATTATATCGCCACTTCAGATTATTTGGTGAATGGTGGAGATAACATGAATTTCTTTCAGAAAGCAGATACCATTTATTCAATAGACTATAAGCTCAGAAATTTGTTTATCGATTATTTTAAATCAAAAGATACGATTATGGCTAAAGCTGACAACAGATTTCAAATGATAAAATGATGAAAAGACGACAATTTATAAAACAAAGTGTTTTTGCTTCTGCCACTATTGGTCTTTCTTCAGGTTTTATGCCGTTGGCCGGTATAAAAAGAAATTATTCTAAGCACATTACGATTTTGCACACCAACGATGTTCACAGCCATATCGACCCATTTCCGCAAAATGACCGCAGAAATGCAGGACGCGGTGGGGTGAGCCGCAGACATGCTTTGATTCAAAAAATAAAAGCTAAAAATCCCAATACACTGGTTTTAGACGCCGGAGATGCTTTCCAAGGAACCCCATATTTCAATTTTTATGGCGGTGAACTCGAGTTCAAACTCATGAGCAAGATGGGTTACCATGCGTCAACCATCGGCAATCACGAATTTGATAACGGCATCGACAACATCACTGCACAGCTCCAACATGCTGAATTTGATATGCTCAACGCTAACTACGATTTGTCTAACACCAGCCTTGATGGTTTGGTAAAGCCACATCAGGTATATGAAATTGATGGTTTGAAGATTGGCATATTTGGACTTGGTATTGAGCTGGAAGGTTTAGTGGCTAAAAACCTGTATAAAGAGACAAAATATTTAGATCCTTTGGAGATTGCTCAAGACCAAATCAAAGTATTGAAAAACGAGTACCACTGTGATTTAATCATCTGTTTATCGCATTTAGGCTATAAATACAATGCAGATAAAATTGATGACCTCAAATTAGCTGAAAATACCTCAGATATCGATTTGATTATCGGCGGACATACCCACACCTTTTTAGACCGACCGACCAAAGTGATTAACAAATCAGGAAAAATTACCTTAGTGAATCAAGTTGGCTGGGCGGGGCTGAATCTTGGTCGGATAGATTTTTATTTCAGCAAGCGTAAATCACAAACCGCAAAAGATGTCTTAATTGAAGTGTAATGCTCTAAATTAATCTTATTTTTGCAGCATGATTGACAAAAGCATAAAAGCACTTAAAGCTTTAATAAAAACACCCAAAAACATCTTGATTATAGGCCATAAAAATCCTGACGGCGATGCTGTAGGGAGTTGTATGGGTTGGGCCATGTTTTTGGAAAAACTGGGGCATAACACAACTGTAGTCATGCCAAACGAATATCCCGATTTTTTAAATTGGGTGCCTCAACAAGAAAATATTGTGTTGTATTCCAAAGAAAAAGAAAGAGTAAGAGAACTTTTTCAGGCCTCAGATCTTATTTTTACACTAGATTTTAATCACCTTTCTCGGGTAGGTAACGATTTTCAAGAAGACCTTGAAGCAGCAGAAAAGACATTTGTGATGATAGATCATCATCAGCAACCGGATGATTATGCTGAAATTACCATTTCAGACGCTGGTTATGGTTCAACTGCAGAACTTGTTTATCATTGTATTGATAAGATGGAATACACCGATTTTATTAATAAAGATATTGCCAGCTGTTTGTATTTGGGCATTATGACCGATACGGGGTCTTTCAAATTTTCCTCCACAACAGCAAAAACCCATTACATTGCAGCTAGCCTTATACAAAAGGGTGCAGAATCTTCAAAAATACAGCAGCAAACTTTCGATTCCAGTTCTTACCACAGGCTAAAACTTTTAGGATTAGCCATGAATAATCTGGAATATCTGCCAGAATTAAAAACAGCTTACATTCATTTGTCGCAGGAAGAACTCGATAATAATAATTTTCAAAAAGGCGATACCGAAGGCTTTGTCAATTATGGATTGTCAATTAAAGACGTTGTTTTGGCGGCGATTTTCAAAGAAGACCTCAATCAAAATATAGTAAAAATATCCTTGAGGTCTAAAGGCGATTTTGATGTTAATCAGTTGGCCAGGAGACATTTTGAAGGCGGAGGTCATAAAAATGCAGCAGGTGGTAAAAGTGATTTAAGTCTGAAAGATACTATTGAAAAATTTGTAAATTTGCTGGATGAATATAAAACGCAATTGGATGAAGCATTATAAGACGATATTGGTGATGTTTCTAATGCTAGTCTTCACGGCCTGTCATCAACCTGAGCCCAGAAAACCGGTTACGTACCAAAGCGGCTCATTTTTAGATGAATCTCTTAAACGTAATCTAGCTTTACTTAAATCTGAAGAAGATGCCATATTTAAAATTATTGATAGTGATAGTTTAAATACCTACCTAAACTCATCTGATGGATTTTGGTATCATTATGTACAAAAAAATACAAATGACACCATAAAACCTCAGTTTGGGGATAAAGTGATCTTTACTTACAATCTAAGAACCTTTTCTGAAGATACTATTTATTCTATGGATGAAATAGGTTACAAAACTTATATCATGGATCAGCAGAGGTTAATGACAGGACTTAGAGAAGGTCTTAAACTCATGAAAACCGGTGAACAAATAAATTTTTTATTTCCATCGTCAAGAGCTTACGGCTTTTATGGCGATAAAAAAAAAATAGGCTCAAATATACCTTTAAAAGCAACTGTAAAACTAAAATCAATAACAAAAACTGAACAATGAAAACAATTTCAAAATTATCTTTATTAACACTTATAATTATGAGCATATCCTGTAATGACGAATACCCTAACTTAGACGATGGTTTGTATGCAAGGTTTGATACCAATTACGGTGATTTTATAGCTGAGCTATACCACCAAAGAGCGCCTATGACCGTAGGCAACTTTGTATCACTTGCTGAAGGCACAAATCCTAAAGCTGATGAAAAATACCAAGGAAAGAAATTTTATGATTCCTTAATTTTTCACAGAGTGATGGATGGATTTATGATACAAGGAGGTGACCCCTTAGGAACAGGCTTTGGCGACCCCGGCTATAAATTTCCTGACGAATTTCATCCTGAACTTTCTCAAGATACTATAGGTGCTTTGTCTATGGCTAACGGTGGACCAAACACAAACGGAAGTCAATTTTTCATCACACTTACACCACAGGGGCGATTGGATAATAAACACGCTGTTTTTGGTCAAATCGTTCAAGGACAACCTATTGTAGATTCTATTGGTAAGGTTGAAACCGATGCCAGAAACAAACCTAGTGAACCAGTAACAATCAATACTATTGAAATTATAAGAAAAGGGAGTGATGCTAAAAACTATGATGCCGTAAAAGCATTTGAAGAAGGCATTTCCGAGTTTGAGGCAGAACAGGCCAAAAAAGAGGAAGAAATTCAAAATAAAATCAATAGCATGTACGATAATTTAACTGAAACGGAGTCAGGGTTAAAATACGTCATCACCAAAGAAAATCCAGATGGAGAACAACCAGAGTCTGGAAACACAGTAAGTGTTCATTACGAAGGACGATTGATAGATGGAACCGTTTTTGATTCGTCTTTTAAACGTGATAAGCCTATAGATTTTCCATTAGGCCAGCGTCGTGTAATCGCAGGTTGGGACGAAGGAATCAGTTTGCTTAAGAAAGGAGAGAAAGCTACCTTGGTCATTCCGCCGGATTTAGGCTACGGACCAAACGGCGCCGGTGGTGTAATTCCACCAAATGCTTACCTTGTATTTGATGTCGAACTAGTCGATATCAAATAAATGTCTGGTAATGAATTAACTATTAGCTGCAATATGAAAAAATACCGTATTGCAGCTTTTTTTATTTCAATATTACTCTGCAGTTGTGGAACGTCAAAAGTAAATCGTTCTGCAAAATACCAAATCAAATTTCTTGATGAATATATTTTAGGGTCTGAAAAGCGCTTTCAAGGAAACCTTATAGGGGGATTATCGGGGATAGATTATGACGGTTCAAGTTTTGTCTTAATTTCAGATAAAGCTCAATCACCGGAAATATATACGGCTGAAATCAAAATTGAAAACTTCAAAATAGATTCGATTTATTTTAAAAGTGTTGAAAAATTAAATTGTGACTATATCAAAGTTTTCGATTCTGAAAGTATCAGGTTTTTACCACGTAAACCCGGTTATCTGGTTTCAACAGAAGGAAATATCAACTCTAATAACAGCCCTGAAATTATAGAAATTGATACTCAAGGGAGGTGTAAAAAAACCTATAATTTACCACCACATTTTAAACTAGATCCACCAAATAAACCCAGGCAAAATGGGGTTTTTGAAGGTTTATCTCTGGATGATAGCGGTGAGGGATTTTGGGTAGTCAACGAAATTCCACTAAAAGAGGATGGCAGAAAACCAAAGCTATACAATACCAATTCGCCGGTAAGATTGACCCATTATCAACTTGATAATCAGAATCCAGATTTTCAAATGACTTACGATTTAGATAGGTTGATAAAAATACCTCTTCTGCCTTTTGGACTAAATGGCGTGACAGAAATACTTCAAATAGACTCCAATCATATATTAGTTTTGGAACGCTCTTTTTCGGCCGGCCATAAATCAAAAGGCAATAGAATTAAACTATTTCTTATCAATATTTCAGGTGCTGAAAATACACTGGAATACGATAGTTTAAAAAACAATAAAG
>CAYMXD010000144.1:0-6082 GCA_964394095.1 uncultured Mesohalobacter sp.
AGGACGAACAGAAGAACAACTGAAAGAAGACGGCGTAGAATATAAAGTCGGTCAATTCCCCATGCGAGCCTTAGGCCGTAGCCGTGCCAGTGGTGATATTGACGGACTCATAAAAATCTTAGCAGACAAAGCAACCGATGAAGTTCTGGGCGCTCACATGATAGGCGCCAGAGCTGCCGATTTAATTGCTGAAGCCGTGACCGCTATGGAATTTAGAGCCAGTGCCGAAGACATGGCCAGAATGAGTCACGCCCACCCTACTTACGCCGAAGCTGTAAAAGAAGCCGCCCTTGCCGCAACCGAAGATAGAGCCTTACACATTTAATTAACCCTAATTTGATATATTAAATCATGAAATATCTTATTTTATTTGTTAGTATTTTAATAACTAACATCACATTGGCCCAAGATTACCCTGAAACTATACCTGATTTTGAAATTTTTGCTCTTGATGGGGATGCATTTACAAATGAAGATGTGCAAACAAAACATTTTTCTTTGTTCATTTATTTTAATCCAGAATGTGGGCACTGTAAAACTACGTTCAAAAAGCTCAATCTTAAAGCTGATAAAATTAAAGGAGCAAATGTTGTATTATATCCGGTTTCAGCTAATACTGAAGAAAAAACAGCCAACTTTTTTAAAGAATTATCACCAAACTTAGTGGCTTTAGAAAACATCAAAATTCTAAGAGATATTGATTTCAAATTTGCAGATACATTCTTTGTTGGTGGCTACCCAACATCTTATCTATACGATAAAAATCATAAGTTGGTTAAAGTTTACAACGGCACTACAGAAACTGTTGCATTTTTAGAGGATTTGAAGTAATTAAGACTTCATCGTTTTAAAATATCTATTACCACTAAAGTTTAAACTTGTTTAGCTTTAGTGGTTTTTTTTGTTCAGATTACAATTCGTCGTTGGTATATTACAATTCAGTAAAGTCTACTTTAGCAGTTCTCCATTATATTTGATATTTGAAAAAAAAATAATGGCAAAACAATCAACTTTCAAATCCATCATTGGTTATACGGGTATATCTGTAATCATTGCTTTTTTTATTGGATTTATAAATTTTCTAGCTACGGGCTATCAAGCTCGTTTTCTTTACGATATTAATATCTTATCCATCAATTTCATCTATGCGTTTATCATCGGCACGATAAATCTTTTAGCTTTTGGCCTGTTGTATCAAAAATACTCATGGGAAAACGATGCCAAAAAACTCCTTTTTATTGGAATTATAGGTTCAATTATCTGGTCAACGCTGGCTTTCTTCATTGCAAGATTTGTGCATTTAGTTGTCATAGAAAGTTATAGCCTAAAGCAATTTATAGAAAATGAGTCGGCTATAAACTATGTTATTGCTTTACTTATCGCTTTTGTAGTGACTTTGGCTTATCATGTTGTGGGGTTTTATAAAGCCTTACAAGATGCTAAATTGAAAGAGAAAACCTTTGAATCGGAATCACATTCTGCCAAATTTGATGCCTTAAAAAATCAGCTCGATCCGCATTTTTTATTCAACAGCCTTAATGTATTAAGCGCATTAATTGATGAAGATACCGATAAAGCTCAGGATTTTACCATTGGTTTGTCTCAAGTGTATCGTTACGTGCTGGACCAAAAAAACAAGGATTTAGTCAGTCTTAATGATGAAATAAAATTTGCTCATACTTACCTCAATTTACTGATGATGCGGTTTGAGGATAGCATCAAAGTTGATATTGATGAAAAAACCAGTAAAATTAAAGCTAAAATTATACCGCTTTCCTTACAGCTTTTACTCGAAAATGCTATAAAACACAATCAAATCTCCGAAAAAAAGCCGCTTGAAATTAAAATTTTTATCGAAGAAAACATGCTTGTGATTGAGAATAATTATCAACCAAAATTGGCATCTTCCAGTCAAAAACGAAATGGGATTGGCCTTGATAACATCAGATTAAGATACAAACTCTTTACAGATAAAAAATGCGTAGTTCATCAAACCGAACAAACATTTTCGGTAAAATTACCTTTAGTTCAACTTGAAATCGATTGATCATGATTACAGCACTTATAGTAGAAGACGAAAAACCGGCCGCAAGACGATTAACAAAATTATTGGCTGATTATAATATTGAAATTCAATCCACATTACACAGCCTTTCTGATGCCCAAAATTGGTTAGACACTAAACCGGAACCAGATCTTATTTTTTTAGACATTCAGCTCAGTGATGGGCTTTCATTTGAATTGTTCAAAAACAGATCCTTAAAATCTGCTATTATTTTCACCACAGCTTATGATGAATATGCATTGAAAGCTTTTAAGCTGAATAGTATAGATTATCTGCTTAAACCCATTGATAAAATGGAATTAAAATCAGCCATTGAAAAATTTGAAAATCAGCATAAAAAAACTGGTATAAATTTTCAAGACATCAAAGCCTTGTTTGAAAACAAATTAGAGGACAAAAACTACAAAGAGAGATTCACCGTAAAAGTCGGTGAACATTTAAAGGTATTTGAAACCAATGAAATTGATTGTTTTATGAGCGAGCATAAAACGTCTTATCTGCTAACAGCACAGGGGCGACGATATCCACTTGAAAAAAGTTTGGAAGAAATAGACGGTTTAGTTTCACCCAAATCATTTTTTAGAATCAACAGGGCTTACATCATCCATATCAATGCGATTAAAGACATTATTACTTATTCTAATAGTCGTTTGAGAATTGTGTTAAGACAAGATATAGAAGAGCCTTTAATTGTGAGTCGAGAACGGGTGAAGGATTTTAAGCAGTGGTTGGATGGTTAGACAAGGCCTCCCTGAATCCCTCCAAAGGAGGGACTTTTTTATTGAGAAAACTATACGCCCCTTGCGGTTAAAATAAAAATACTCGCACTACTATAACTCATAACATCACATCAAAAATCCCGAGAGGTAAAGCCGATTCGGGATGAAACTTTAAACTTTTAAACCTGAAACTTTGAACTTGAAACTTTGAACTTGAAACTTTAAACCAGAAACTTGAAACTTTAAACCTGAAACCCGAAACAACTCGGTGGACTTTGTGCATTCATAGTGTCCTTTGTGGTTAAAACATCCCACTGAGGCTAGTCTTTAAAAAGTAGGTTGAAATAGGCAAAGCGCCAACACAATTCATGAACAAACCTGAAACCTGAAACCCGAAACCTGAAACTTGAAACCAGAAACCAAAAACCTGGAATTAGAAACCATAAACTAAGCTTCTTCCAAATAGTCTTTATTGAAAGCTAAAGGCAATAAACTCAATAAGGACTCTACGTGTTTCACTTCACCAGACTTACCCATAAAATAAATGCTAATAGGTGATTTTTGTTTTTGTTCGTACTCTGCTATGGCTTGTCTGCAAGAACCGCAGGGCGGAACTGCTTCTGTATTGTCCTTGTCTTTTGGACCGGCAGAGAGCGCTATACTTTTAATTTTAACATGAGGATATTTTGAACCTGCATAAAATATAGCTGTTCTTTCTGCGCAAAGTCCGGCCGGATAAGACGCATTTTCCTGATTGCTTCCTGTAACTACTACACCATTTTCAAGTAATACTGCTGCCCCAACCTGAAAATTAGAATATGGTGAATACGCCTTCTGTCTGGCGTCTATAGCATCAGCCATCAAAGATTGGATATCTTCCGGACATTCTGAGATATCTTCAAATTGAAAAATGATGGTCGTAATTTTATTTTTTTTCACCATTTAGGATGTGATATCTTCTTATTAGTATTCAATATAAGTTCCAGGACCAATATTAAAGGTAATCGAAAATCTTAAGGTCCCTTCAAGTGGATTTTGAACTGGTGTAGTAGAAAACAAATAAGAGGCGTCTATATTTATAGAAGAATATTTAAAACCGGCGCCTAGTGTTACAAACTGTCTAAACCCTTTTTCTTCAGACTCGTTAAAATAACCCAACCTAAAAGCAAAGCTGTCTTCGTACCAATATTCGGCACCTAAAGCCCATGTGATTTCCTTTAACTCTTCAGAAAAACCGTCCGGGGCATCTGTAAATGAATTGAAAATACCTGAAAAGGGGTCGCCATTTCTATAATCCTGAATAGCAGTAAGGCTTTCTTCTGTAAGGTTACCATTTTCATCTTCAAATAATTCCGGAGGTGTTGGTACGAGAAGTTTATTAAATTCAGCATAAACCCCAACCGTATTAGAAGGGTCTAAAATAAAATCAAATCCACCACCTAATTTCAGATTAGTAGGAATAAAATTTTCGTCCCCTAAATCATCAAATTTCATTTTAGGACCAATATTTTGAATAGCTGCTCCAAACCGCCAGCGGCCATTAAAGTTATTATAAAATTGTTCTTCTCCCTGATAAAAAGCTGAAATATCTGCAGCAAAGCTATTAGCAGCTGTAGCATCGCCTCCAAATTCACTAGGTATTCTTTGGTCTGACCTGATATATCGACCAGTTACTGCCATAGAAAATTGATCGCTTAACCTTAAGGCGTAACTCAAATCTAGTGCAAATTCATTAGGTTATACCTCTCTAGGCACCTGATCTAGAGTTTCTCTCAACTCTACACCACCAAGTCCAAAAAATCTAATACTACCAGATACAGAACTTCGCTCGTTAAGACGATTAAAATAAGACAATTGCCCTAGATTTATATCCGTCACCAACTGTCTAAGATATGGTGTGTAAGACAAACCAATACCCGATTTAGTTTCTGAAAATGCAAATTTGGCCGGATTCCATTGTTGAGCAAATGCATCTACAGGCGTTGCTATACCCTGATCTCCCATACCAGAAGATCTGGCATCTCCTGCAATAAGCAGAAAAGGAACAGCGGTGGTAATTGGTCTAACGGGCTCTACTTGAGAAAATGATTTAGCCGTATAGCTAAGAATAAATAAAGCGGTTAATAATTTTGTGTAATTCATATGGCAAATATATAATTATGTCGTTATAGCTTAACGAGTTTTTCAAATTTTTCTACTTTTTTATTTATACCGGGCGACTCTACTGTAAGTTTATAAACATAAACACCCTTGCCTATTTGGTCGCCAAAATCATCCCGGCCATCCCAGGTAATTTCTCTGGCCAAAAAACTGTCTGTGGTAATGGTCTCATTATGCGTCCAGACCACTTTTCCGGTTACTGTAAATACCTGTACCTGGACATTTAAGGGTTGGAAAGGCTGATTGTGATGGAACCAAAATTCAGTATAGTTTACGAATGGATTTGGATAATTGAGTACTCTGGTAATATCTAGTCCTTCAGAAGAAGCGACTCTAAATTGAATATCTGCAATAGAAGAATTATTATAAGTATCCCAGGCTTTAAAACTTAAGGTATGAATACCGTCTTCTAAATCTCTCAATTTATAATATACTTCACCCGCTGTAAAGTCATCAACTTCGGCTTCATAGAATTCATTTAATATGATAGGATTGGCTTCATCGCCGTCTAGTATGGCTACAATATCGTGCCCTATCCCGGCGGCAGTATTTATTCCATTGTCATCCTGAAGTTTAGCCAATAAAAATGGAGAATCATCTGTTATTTCACCATCTACAAAAGACTCGTCATTCATATACAGTTGTATTTGCGGGCCTTCATTATCTTCTGCAGCATTTTCGTTGATATCGCCAATCAAGATGTCATTACTATAGCCGGATTGATCTTCAAGCACATTATCTCTTAATGCATAAAAGCTTACTCTTCCGTTATCAACAGGAATTCTAGTGTCTTTTGGAAGAACAAACTCTATATCAAATGTACCTTGAGCAACACTAGCCTGACCTCTAAATAATATTTCTCCTAAGGTTGTAAAGTCCATCACAAGCAATTCTCCCTGAGAATTTCTGGTGCCATCATTAGCCAAGGTTGATCTTTGGATGCGTTTATCGAACAAGGTAGTAGAGACTACCCCATTGTAATTTGTAATTCTATTGCCGTTATCATCTACTATTTCTCCTGAAATCTTATTTTGGCTCAGTGATTTTAGCGTATCATTAAACTATGTGACGGGAACATCATTTATTTTTGTCAAAATATCTCTGGAGATATTCAGCCCACCGGGTTTTTTGTCCGCCT
>CAYMXD010000145.1:0-6069 GCA_964394095.1 uncultured Mesohalobacter sp.
CATTGAAGCCCGTTCTAAAGCTACATCAGTTAATATTGATGCCGGAAATCTTACGCCTGAAAAAATAGAGGCTTTTGGAAGTGCACAAAATGGATTATCCTCGGCTTTATCAAGACTCTTGGTGTCTGTAGAACGATATCCTGACTTGAAAGCCAATCAAAATTTTATGAATTTACAAGCTCAACTTGAAGGGACAGAAAATAGAATAAATGTGGCCAGAAATCGTTATAATGAAACTGTTGGCAGTTATAATACCCTTATCAGAACATTCCCCAACAAATTATTTGCCGGACTTTTTGGGTTTGAACCTATGACGCGTTTCGAAGCCGATGCCGGCGCAGAAGTTGCACCAGATGTAGAATTTGAATTTTAGATAATGCACAAAATAAACGATTATATTTCTAAAGAAGACGAAGCTGAAATTGTTGAAGCCATAAAAGCTGGCGAAAAACAAACCTCTGGAGAAATACGTTTACACATCGAAATGACCTGCCCCATTGAAGACCCTTACGAAAGGGCTTTAATTGTTTTTGAAGAATTGGAAATGCACAAAACCGATTTAAAGAACGGCATTTTAATCTATGTTGCGCTCGAAGACCACAAACTTGTGTTATGTGGTGATAAAGGCATTAACGAAAAAGTAGGTCATGGCTTTTGGGAATCTACCGTAGAGCTAATCACTTCTCATTTTAAAAAAAACCAATACAAAGATGGTTTAGTTAAAGGAATTGCAGAAGTTGGTCATAAACTCAAAGAATACTTTCCTTACCAAAGTGACGATATCAATGAACTTTCAGATGATATTTCAAAAGGATAATATGACATTTATAAAAATTGTAACGACAAGCTTATTGCTAATTTTTAGCTTTTCTAGTTACGCACAAAAAGATATTCCACCGCAACCCGAAAAACAAAAAGCGGTTTATGATTACGCCGATATGCTTTCGGATAATGAGGAAGTGGCTTTAAGACAAAAATTAGAAACCTATGCTGATACTACATCAACTCAAATTGTCATCATCACTTTAAAATCTCTTGATGGTGAATATATCGCTACTTTTGCTACCGAATGGGCTCAAAAATGGGGAATTGGACAAAACAATGAAGACAATGGCGCCATCATTATGGTGAGTAAAGAGGATCGCAAAATCACCATTCAAAATGGTTATGGTCTCGAAGAATTTCTTACCGATTATAATTCCAAAACCATCATAGACCAAATTATGCAGCCTGCTTTTAAACAGGGTAATTTTTATAAAGGTTTTGATGAAGCAACATCAGCGATGTTTCAATTACTTGCTGGACAATTTGATGCCAAAGCTTTAAATCAAAAATCCAAAAATGAGAAAAGTATATTGAGCTATGTTATCCCGATTATAATAGTGATTTTCTTTATCATTTTAATCATAAAAAGACGTCCTGACGGTGGAGGTGGTAAAGGCGGCATGCGTCGTGGCAGTCCGGATTTATTTGATATTCTGATATTAAGTAGCCTTGGCGGAAGCCATAGAAGTGGCGGAGGTTTTGGTGGAAGCTCCGGAGGTTTTGGCGGTGGTGGTGGCTTTAGTGGAGGCTTTGGCGGCGGTGGCTTCGGTGGCGGTGGCGCAACTGGAGGTTGGTAACTAAATTTCCTTTAAAATGAAATGTGTTTTTGTTGTTTTAGGCTTCTTTTTCTTGCAGCTATCAGTTGCTCAAAATATGAGTCCACAGAATATCGAAATCAATGAGCTTATAGATGGTACACTTCTGCAGCCTCAAAACACGAGTTCGAAAACTTTAGCGATTATTATTCCGGGTTCAGGCCCCACAAATCGAGACGGAAATCAGTCTGTTGGAAAAAATAACAGTCTTAAAATGCTGGCTGAATTTTTGGCTGAGCAGGGCATGGCCAGTTTTAGATACGATAAGCGTATATTGAAATTGGCTAAAATTGAAATGCTCGACGAATCTAGACTGCGCTTTGATGATTTTGTAAAGGACGCTGCAGATGTGGTCAACTATTTTAAACTTTATCACAATGAAGATTATGGGTTTGAAAACTATATTTTAATTGGTCATAGTCAGGGCGCACTCGTCGCTCAACTGGCAAGTCTAAGAACTGCGGTTAATGGATTAATTCTACTGTCTGGTACAGCACAGCCTATCGACCAAGTCATGCTGAGCCAGATCCAAAAACAGGCGCCGTTTCTTTCCGAAGACCTCAAAAAGGCATTTGATTCTATTAAAACCGCAGGTTATGTTAATGAATTTAACCCCTTACTTAAGACGGTGTTACGAAAAGATGTACAGCCTTTTATGGGATCGTGGATGAAATACGACCCGAAGGCTATTGCTCAAAAGATAGATATTCCTACTTTAGTTGTTGGCGGTACCACAGATATTCAAGTTCCCGCAGAGGACGCCAAAGAATTAGCTAAAAACTTTCAAAATGGCGAATATGCCATCATCGAAAATATGAACCACATCCTAAAAACCATTGATGATATTGGTCTGGAAAACCAAAAAACGTACATGAATCCTAATCTTCCACTATCTGAAGAACTCAAAACTGAACTACAGAAATTTCTAGAAAAATTCAAATAATGTATAAACTCATAGCTTTAGACATAGACGGCACTTTACTCGACAAAAACAAAGCGATTTCAACCAAAACCAAATCAGTTATCAATGCTGTTCCAGGTGATGTTCCGGTAGTATTGATTTCTTCCCGTATGCCAGAAGCTATGCGGTATTTGCAAAAAGATTTAGGTGTTTTAGACCTGCCTTTAGTCGCCTTTAACGGTGGATTAGTGTTGTATAAAAATGAGATTTTATCGCACACAGGTATAGATTTTCTAACATTTAAAACAGTTCTGAGGCAGAATGAAGATTTAAACTTACACCTCAGTTTGTTTCATAACGATGAATGGTATGCCCCGCAGGACGATTTTTGGTCGCAAAGAGAAATTAGAAACACCAAAGTCGAACCTGTTTTTAAATCGAATGAACAGGTTTATCATGACTGGAAAGCCTACAATAAAGAACCCCATAAAATCATGTGTATGGGCGAAGAATATAAAGTTGATGAGCTGTTTAAGCGTTTATCGCAAATTGAAAACGATTCACTTCACCTTTACCGTTCCAAACCCACTTATATTGAAATGGCACCGCGACAGATTTCAAAATTGTCCGGGCTTGAAGTTTTGCTTCAAAAAATATATCCGGAGCTAAAATTAAACGATATCATTGCTTATGGAGATAATTACAACGACATAGAAATGCTGAAAAATGTTGGATTAGGGGTTGCGGTTGATAACGCCAAAACGGAAGTTAAAACAGTAGCCGACGAAATCACCCAAAGTAACTTACAGGATGGCGTTGCGCTGCATCTTGAAAAAATATTTCAACTAAAGTTTTAGCATCATTAGATTATCTCTATTTTTATCCAAAATTAAAATATGGAAAATTTAAGCCCTGAGCCCTTATTTACAAATGATGGTATAGTTTTTAGTTTGCTTATTGTGGTCTTAGGTCTCATATTTTTTACTTCACAACTCGAAAATAAATATTGGAAAACATTCTACAAATACGTACCGGCGCTTTTGTTGTGTTATTTCATTCCAGCCATACTAAATTCTCTTGGCATCATTTCAGAACGTTGGGATGTGGCTCAGCCCGACGGTACAGTGGAAGAAAAATCTTCTCAACTTTACTATTTTGCCTCAAGATACTTGTTGCCCGCATCATTGGTTTTGCTCACTTTAAGTATAGATTTAAAGGCTATTGCCAATTTAGGTTGGAAAGCCTTGTTTATGTTTTTTGTTGGAACCATTGGTATTGTTATTGGTGGGCCAATAGCCATATTAATTATATCAATTATTTCTCCGGAAACCCTTGCCGGAGCTGGTCCCGACGCTGTATGGAGAGGATTATCTACATTGGCGGGAAGCTGGATTGGAGGAGGTGCTAACCAGGCAGCCATGCTGGAAATATTTGAATATAACGATGAAAAATACGGCGCCATGGTTTTGGTAGATATTGTGGTGGCCAATGTATGGATGGCGATTTTACTCTTCGGTATAGGCCAAAGTAAAGCCATAGACCGCTGGCTCAGAGCTGATAATTCTGCTATAGAAGATCTCAAAAAACGCGTGCAAGATTACGAAAAACAGGTATCCAGAAAATCGACACTTGCGGATGTCATGAGCATTTTGGCTATTGGTTTCACTGGAGTGCTATTGGGACATTGGCTATCCGGTATTATTTCTGAAGTTTTGACAACAAATTTTGAGGTGTTTTCAGATAAATCCTCAGCCTTAAGTTCCTTTTCAAGCGAATTCTTTTGGTTGATTACCATAGCTACGGCTTTTGGAATTATTTTATCTTTTACGAAATTCAAACGTTTTGAAGGCGTTGGTGCCAGTAAGTTTGGTTCAGTCTTTATCTATATTCTTGTGGCTACCATTGGAATGAAAATGGACTTAACCACAGTAACTGAAAACCCGGGACTACTTGCTATAGGATTTATCTGGATGAGTATACACGCCTTATTACTCATTTTAGCGGCAAAGGCGATAAAAGCCCCGTATTTTTTTATGGCCGTAGGGAGTCAGGCCAATGTTGGAGGAGCAGCTTCGGCACCAGTAGTGGCTTCTGCTTTTCATCCATCACTTACAAGTGTTGGGGTCTTGCTGGCGGTCTTTGGCTATGCCGTAGGGACTTATGCAGCCATAGCCTGTACAATTTTAATGGAAATAGCTTCTAAATAAATATATATGAACAAAAGAATTCTCGTTTTTTTCTTGGTCTTAGGCTTTTTAGCTTGTGAAAGTAAATCTCCCGACTTTGTTATAGAAGGTAAAATAGAGGGCTTAAAGAAAGGTAAGCTATACCTACAAAAAATCAAAGATACAACACTTATCAACATAGATTCAATTGAATTTTATAATACCAGTCAGTTTAGGTTTGAAAGAGAACTGGAATATCCTGAAGTGATGTATCTTCAAATGCAAAGAGATACTATAGAAAACACAGATAATTTTGTGTCTTTTTTCGCTGATAAAGGAAAAATAACAATCGATGCCAAACGTGATCAATTCATGTTTGCAGAACTAAAAGGGGATTATAAAAATCAACAAAAATTTCAAGAGTATTCAAAAACCATAAAACGTTTTGGAGACCAAAAGTTAGATTTAATTGAAGCTGAAATTAATGCCAGGAAAAATAATGATCAGGACAAACTTGACAGTATAAATAAATCATATAACAAAATGAACCGAAGACGTTATTTATTTGCCATAAACTTTGCTCTTGGACATCCCGATCTTGAAGTTTCACCTTATATTGTTATCAATCAGGCCGAATACATCAACAAACAATACCTAGATACAATCTATCAGGGATTGAAACACAACATAAAAAAATCACACTATGGCAAAAAACTTAAAGTGATTATTGAAAATGAGTAAATCTTATTTTACGAAATTAATTGGTCTTCATTGTATGAGACCTTACACCCTATGTGTTTTAATTATTATGTCTGGTATTCTAATATTATGCGAGAAATTTGATGATAACAGACGTATTTTTATAAAGGGACAACTTACTAACAATGAGATATTAAATCAAAACAGTGTAGAAGTTTACGCTACCTTTGATCATATTTTAGATTTTGGTTTTGATGATGAAAATATATTAAGTCAGACGTCTATTAATCAAGATGGAAGATTTGATATGATAATTCCTGCACCTGTAAATGATGTAGTTTATATTCAGGTAAATCCAAACAGAGAGACTGAGGGTCAAACGATTAATGAATTTTCAAGTCTTAGTTTTATTATTTCAAGATCTAGAGTCGATTCTCAGGAATTGATAGACATAGAAGAATTTGAACTTAGCGAAAGTGCTTTTTTAAATCTAAATTTTAGCCATGTCTCTACATCGGCATCAAGCCTAAATTGGCAAATAAATTATGTTGAAAATGAATGTGTTACAGATTTTGAAAATCTTCAAGAATCCTCGATATCTGAATTTTGTAATAATACTTCTACCCAGGCTGGTGTTCTTCAAGATGATAATCAAACTTTAACT
>CAYMXD010000146.1:0-6042 GCA_964394095.1 uncultured Mesohalobacter sp.
CAAGGGCTCCACATCCTGAACTGCAAAAAGAAACTAAAAGAATCATATTAAAAATTCCCGATATGTCACCGGGAAAAATGGGCGGAAAGCCAGTAAATGTTCTCTTTAGTATTCCAATTAATTTTGAAGTCAATTAAAAAAAGTGTTTAGTCAAAAAGAATTCCTCTAGGCTATGCCTAGAAGATAGTTCGTTTCAAAAAATTATTTATTGTCATAATTTAACAAACTTATGTAACCTTGGTAACATTATATGATTTCTACGTCTGTTATCTTTGAAAAAAATGGATTATGGATGTAGAGATTTTATCACGAATTCAATTCGCCTTCACTGTTGCATTTCATTATATCTACCCACCCCTAAGTATTGGTATTGGTTTAATTATGGTTGTTTTTGAAAGCATCTATATCCGTACCAAAAAGAAAGAATACGAAGTTTTAGCTAAGTTTTGGACTAAAATATTCGCGATTACGTTTGGAATTGGTGTAGTAACGGGTATAGTGATGGAATTTGAATTTGGTACCAATTGGGCCACTTATTCTCGTTATGTTGGTGATATCTTTGGGAGTGCATTGGCTGCAGAAGGTATTTTTGCTTTTGCTCTCGAAAGCAGTGCTTTAGGCGTATTGTTGTTTGGATGGAATAGGGTAAAACCTTGGGTGCATTTGGTAGCAACCTGGGCAGTATTCCTCGGCTCTATGTTTTCTGCAGTTTGGATTGTGGTGGCGAACTCCTGGCAACAAACCCCGGCAGGCTATCATATTGTAGGCGAAGGCATGCAGGCCAGAGCAGAAATTGTTGACTTTTGGGCGATGGTCTTTAACCCTTCATCAGTAGACAGGTTGACCCACGTTTGGCTTGGTGCATTCTTGGCGGGTACATTTTTAATCTTAAGTGTACATGCCTACTATATTTTAAAAAGACGTTATGTGGTTTTGTCTAAAAAAGCCTTTAAAATCACGTTAGTCGTTGCTGCTATTTGTTCGCTGGCTCAGTTGTTTACAGGGCATCAATCTGCTGAAGGAGTTTCTGAAAATCAACCGGCAAAACTGGCGGCCATGGAAGGTCATTTTGATAAATCAGCTCCTGCAGACCTGTACCTTTTTGGCTGGGTGGACAAGGAAAACCAAAAAGTGACCGGCCTAAAATTGACGGGAGGATTGTCCTTCATGTTATACCAAGATATTGACAAAGAAGTTACAGGTCTTAATGCTTTTCCCGAAGAAGACCGTCCGTCTCAAATCAATGCGATTTTTCAATTCTATCATATCATGGTAGCTATTGGTATGTTTTTAATTGCCCTAAGCTTGTTTGCTCTATGGCAATGGAGGAGAGGTAAATTATTTGATAAAAAATGGTTGCTTTGGACGTTTGTGTTTACGGCTTTATTACCTCAAATCGCCAACCAATTTGGTTGGTTTACCGCAGAAATGGGCAGGCAGCCTTGGGTGGTTTACGGACTATTAAGAACTTCAGATGCCTTATCGAAAAGCGTGCAAGCCAATCAGGTATTGTTTTCGTTAATTTTGTTCTTCGTCGTTTACTTCATTCTATTTTTGTTATTCGTTTATTTGATGAATAAGAAAATTCAAAGTGGGCCAAATAGTGATATTGACTTTGATGAAGGCAGTTTAAACAAAGAAATAGCAGAAATTGTTTCAAAATAAAATATAGATTATGGAAACCTTATTTGGTGTAGATTATCCCACATGGTGGTTTTTGATTGTAGGTGGACTTTTTTCAGGTTATGCCATTTTAGATGGATTTGATTTTGGAGCAGGTGCCTGGCATATGTTTTTTAGAAAAAATACAAGCAGAGAAACGGCACTAAAGGCCATAGACCCTACTTGGCATGGTAATGAAGTATGGCTTGTGATTGGTGGTGGAACCCTTTTTGCAGGTTTCCCCGTCTTTTACGGCACCTTGTTTTCCGCCATGTACACGCCCTTTATTTTGTTTTTACTGTTCATTATTTTCAGAGGAATTTCCATCAAATTTAGAAATATGGAAGATATGCCTTGGTGGCGAAAACTATGGGATTGGAGCTATTCCATTTCCAGTATCATGTTGGCTTTTTTGTTGGGTGTAGTTTTGGGAAATATTTTGAATGGAATGCCATTAGACAACAATTATGAATATGTTGGTCGTGGTTTTTTTGAATTTTTAAACCCCTTTTCAATACTCGTGGGCGTGACAAGTTTGGCCTTGTTTATGATGCACGGTGCTATTTATTTGCTTTTAAAAACGGAAGGAAAACTCTATGACAGAATTCAGGGCTTTTTAAAAAAAGGTATGGCTTTTTTTATCGTGTCTTACATCATCACAACGGCTTACGGTTTGTTTTATCTGGATCACCTGTTGGTTGTTTTTGAAGAGAATACCCTTTTATTTGTCGTTCCGTTATTGGTTTTTTTAAGTATAGCTAACGTTCCCAGGCTGGCCAGTAAAAAACAATACGGATGGGCGTTTATTTTCACGAGCTTAACCATTGCCTTATTATTGGTGATTGTAGCTTTTGAATTATACCCACGTCTACTTTTGTCTAACCCAGACATACAAAATAGCATCACCATATACAATGCTGCAGCTTCTATTAAAACCTTGAAAATCATGATGGGCTTTGTTGCTGTTGGCGGGCCCTTGGTTTTGTTGTATAGTTATTTTGTTTACAGAACTTTTTGGGGTAAGGTTAAACTGGATGATGAGGGCTATTGAGTTTTGTAACATTTGTTACGGATAACTTTTGTCTGATATCTTACATTTGTTAAAATTAAGTTATTATGTCTAAAATCGTCGTCTTAGGAGCCGGTATTTCCGGCCACGTAGCTGCCTGTCATTTGAGAAGAAAGCTGTCGAAACACCACCAGGTTGTCGTGGTATCTCCCAATTCTAATTACCAGTGGATTCCGTCCAATATTTGGGTTGGTATTGGCAGAATGCCATCAAAGAAAATTTTATTCCCTTTAAAACCACTTTACAAGAAAAAGAAAATTGATTTTATTCAGGCTAAAGCGAAATCGTTTTACCCCGAAGGAAATTCTACTGAAAACAAACCCTTTGTTGAAGTGGAATACGTTAGTGGTGATAGCCCACAGAAGACTTCAAAAGTCACATACGATTATCTTATTAATGCAACCGGACCAAGACTAAATTTTGAAGCGACTGAAGGTTTAATTCCGGGCAAAAACAAATGTACTTCCGTTTGTACTTACGGCCATGCCGAACATGCCTGGGAAGAGCTTGAACACTTGATTGATAGAATGAAAAAAGGAGAGCAAGTAAAAATCTTAATCGGAACCGGACATGCCAAATCTACCTGTCAGGGTGCAGCGTTTGAGTATATTTTAAATGTCGAAAAAGAACTGCGGCGTCATGGTGTTAGAGATAAAGCCAAAATTACCTGGATTTCAAATGAATACGAACTCGGTGATTTTGGAATGGACGGCATGCTGCTAAGTTATGGCTCTAACATCATGAAATCTAAGGATATGGTAGAGATGATATTTGAAGACCGAGGTATAGATTGGATTATTGAGGCTGGCGTTAATAAGGTTGAAGACGGGATAGTACACTACGAAAACCTGGACGGCGAACACAAAACAGAATCTTTTGATTTTGCCATGTTAATCCCATCATTTTCCGGTCATGGCTTTAAAGCTTATGATAAAAACAATCAGGACATTACAGACAAGTTGTTTAAAGGTTTTATGATTGTAGATGCCAATTATACCACAAAACCTTACGAAGAATGGACGGTGCAAGACTGGCCGGAGACCTATCAAAACCCTTCGTATTCAAACATATTTGCTCCCGGTATAGCCTTTGCACCGCCACATGCCATATCTAAGCCAAGACAAAGTAAAAATGGGACCCCAATATTTCCTGCACCACCTCGAACAGGCATGCCTTCAGGAATTACTGCAAAATTGGTTGCAGATAATATTATAGAAATGATCAAAAGTAAGTCCTCTGAAATGCATCACAAAGGCTCGTTAGGCAATATGGGCGCAGCCTGTATAGCTTCTGCGGGTTATGGTCTTTCGTCAGGAAGTGGCATCAGTATCACCACCTATCCTATCGTTCCGGATTTTGTGAAATACCCTAAAACATACGGAAGAAAATTAGGCAAAACCTTTGCAACCATAGGTTTGGCTGGCCATTGGTTAAAATTATTATTGCATCATGCCTTTATTTACAAAGCTAAAATGAAACCTTTCTGGTGGCTTATTCCAGAGTAAAATTTTTAAGATTATGAAATTAACAAGACTATCAAAGCGACAAAAATTTGTCATGCAAAACCCCATAATACAGTTTTTTAAATTTGTGTATATCAGTTTAAAAGTTATGCTAATCGTTGCCGGTGGCCATGGCGGTACTCGAATGAAATCTAAATAGATTTTAACGGAAATACAATTTTTAAAGTAATCTTTATTAAATTGCACATTATTAGTTAAATCTATTATATGGCAGTCAAAATTTCGGGCGTAGGCTCTTATATACCAAAGGTCGTTAGAAAAAACGAAGATTTCTTAAATCATAAATTTTACACCGAAACCGGTGAAGGCTATGATGAACATCCGGAAGTCATCATCAAAAAGTTTGAACAAATTACGGGCATCAAAGAAAGGCGATATGTGAGTGAAGACCTCAATGTTTCCAATATTGCCACACTGGCAGCTAAAAATGCGATTAAAGATGCTGATATAGATCCTGAAACTTTAGATTATATCATTGTGGCCCATAATTTTGGTGATGTCAAACACGGCACTACCCAAACTGATATTTTGCCGAGCATAGCATCTCGTGTAAAACATTTTTTAAAAATAAAAAATCCAAAAACGGTTGCTTACGATATGATTTTTGGTTGTCCGGGGTGGTTAGAAAGCAGCATTCAGGCCAAAGCCTTTATCGAAAGTGGTATTGCAAAAAGATGCTTGGTCATTGGCGCTGAAACCTTATCTCGTGTAGTCGATTCTCACGACAGAGACAGCATGATTTATTCCGATGGTGCAGGAGCGACCATTTATGAAAAAGCAGACGATGAAAATTCGGGTATTTTATCTCACGAATCGGCCACATTTACCGAAAACGAATCTCATTTTATATTCTTTGGCGAGACCAATAAAGCTAATGTGAGCGATACCACAGGTTACATCAAAATGTACGGAAGAAAAATATACAATTTTGCATTATCTAACGTACCCAAAGCTATGAAAACTTGTTTTGATCAATCCGGAAAGGATATCAAACAGTTGAAAAAAATCTTCATTCATCAAGCTAACGAAAAAATGGACGAGGCCATCGTACAACGTTTTTATAAATTGTATGACATGAATATGCCGGACCAAGTCATGCCGATGAGTATTGATAAACTTGGCAATAGTAGTGTAGCTACCATTCCGACACTATACGATTTGTTTTTAAACGGACATTTTAAAGGTCAATCTTTAGAGAAAGGCGATATCATTATGTTTGCCAGCGTTGGAGCCGGCATGAACGTTAATGCCATGACTTATCAGGTATAGTCATGTATAAAGTTTATCCGGAAAAGCGGTACAACATCACGCTTCAATTTCTTAAACAAGTTCAGCCTGCACCGAAGCATATTTTAGATTTGGGTGTGCAAAATCCTTTCTCTGAAATCATGCTAAATGAAGGCTACAAGGTCGAAAATACACAGGGTGAAGATTTAGACCTTAATTTTTCAGCAGTTGAAGAATCCAAAGCAGAAGTGGTTACCGCTTTTGAAATATTTGAACACCTTATCGCTCCTTATAATGTGTTAAAAGCCATAAGAGCCCAGCATCTTGTGGCCAGCGTTCCACTTAATTTATGGTTTGCAAAAGCTTATAAAAGTAAAACCGATAAATGGGACAGGCATTACCACGAATTTGAAGACTGGCAATTCGATTGGTTGCTGGAAAAAGCAGGATGGCATATACAAAAACGAGAAAAATTCACTAATCCAATCAATAAGATTGGGATTAGACCAGTTTTACGTTATTTTACACCACGATATTATTTGGTTTATGCAACGAAAGAAT